>CAKRAY010000255.1 GCA_934296355.1 uncultured Clostridia bacterium | reverse complement strand
GGTTTAGCCTCTTCTTCCGTCATCGGAGTGGAAAAGTCTAACAAATGAACGTATTTATCCGTTTCTATCGCATACAAGAACAAATATAATCTCGGTCCTTTTTCTTTGTTAATAAGTAGTTTATATACGTTTTGGAAAAACTTGGTTTGATAAGCCTTTAATTCTTTGGATTCTTTACTCAAGCCGTACGCTTCCGCGGGAATCGCATATAACTCGGCTTGTAGCGCGTCGAGGTTGTAATTACCCTTTTTAAGAAATTCGTATAAAGATTTAATCTCGCCTCTCTCGGTTTCGTCTAAAACTTCGTATACTTCCCAGTTTCTCTTGGCACAAATCTTGTTGACGTTTTCGGGAGCGCATTGTTCGAGCCAGAACTTTGCTCTTTCAAGTCTGTCGCGGAAATCGGCGGCTTTATAGGGCGTACCGATCTTTTCAAACACTACTTCCAACATTTTTTCGTTAAAATCCACTACCGAGCCGAGTTGAACCAAAAGTCCCATAGGAACGGGAATAATCTCTCTACCGTCCACTTTGCAAAGCGCCATAATATCTTTCGTCAATTCGTTTGCGGTACCGTTTCGAACTTCAATAAGCATTTTATCGAACTCGAAGTATTGACGCAAAATACCGTCGTCCAAGCAGAAATTGAACGCCTTCAAAGGCTCGTTACGCGAATACAGCCAAAGCAAAACTTCGGGTTGATAAAGTTTAAGCAAAGTTGCGGGCGTAAGATTCAAACCGCTCGAACCCGACATCTTTCCGGTCTGAGTACTGCCGGTGCTGATTCCTATAAATTCGTAACCTTGGAACAAAGGCGGCGTAATGCCGAAAACTTTTCTCGCAATGTCCTTGGCGGTGTCGTAACTACCGTTCTTCGCCGCATGGTCCTTGCCGCCGGGTTCGAAGTCTACGCCTTCGTACATCCAACGCATCGGCCAGTCGATTTTCCAAGAAAGTTTACAATTAAAATTCTCGGTGAAATTAAACGTGTCGTGATGTCCGCACTTGCACTCGTATTCGGCAACGGTACAGTCATCGGTTAAGGAAGTAATCTTCGTGGTATCTCTACCGCAAACGGGACAGTAAATACTTACGGGATAATACGCTTCTTTTTCTCCTTCGACTGCGTCTTGCGTGCGGTGACTGTCAAGAATATCAAAAATCTCGCCTCTCTTTTTCAACGCAAGCAATACGTAATCGCGATATTTGCCGCTACGATACATTTCCGCTTGATGACGATAGTCCATTTCGATGCCGAACTTAACAATCGACTCTTCGAATTCCTTTTCGAAATACTCGGCGTATGTCTTGGCGTCGCTACCTTCGAACGGGTTAATAACGTCGACGTAAGGACAACCTATATATTTTTCCATATCGGCGTTGACCGCGCTTACGTTTACCGGAACTTTTCTCATACGGTCAAATTCATCCCACGAAAATAGAAGTTTCGCTTTTTTTCCTAATTTTCTTAAAGATTTTACGACAAAATAACTTTTCGCTATATCGCGAAAGTTGCCTATA
>CAKRAY010000254.1 GCA_934296355.1 uncultured Clostridia bacterium | reverse complement strand
CCCGATATGTGGACAACTTTGATGAGCGAAAATAGAGATAAATTAACGAAAGAACTCGACGAGCTTATCGGGCATCTATCCGAGTACAGAGAGGCTTTACGCGCAAACGACACCGAGGAATTGAGACGTTTGCTGGCGGAAGGCAACGAGAGGAAGATAAGTATAGACGTAAAGAACGCAAAAAAAGGAGAATAACGTATGAATCTCACGGTAAACGCTTCCAAAAGGTATAACGTGTCGATAGAAAACGGACTTTCTAAGTTCCTTGACGTCGTCGCGCCGCATATAAGCGGACAAAGAATAGCGATAATTACCGACGAAAACGTAAACGCGCTTTACGATAACGTTTTGCCGTTTCCGCTCGAAAAAAAAGTTTTTAAGTACGTAGTTAAACCGGGCGAAGACAGTAAATGCGGCAAAACTTACCTTGAAATATTAAATAAAATGGCGGAAGACGAGTTTTCGCGAAACGACGCGGTAGTTACGCTCGGCGGCGGAGTCGTAGGCGACCTCGGCGCGTTCGTGGCGTCCACGTATATGCGCGGAATAAAACTTATCGCCGTTCCGACTACGCTACTCAGTATGGTAGATTCTTCCGTGGGCGGTAAAACGGCAATAAACCTTAATAAGGGCAAAAACCTTTGCGGAACTTTCTATCAACCGGACGCGGTGTATATCAACGTTGATTTTTTGAATACGCTACCCGAAAGAGAAATAAAGTGCGGGAAAGGCGAAGTAGTCAAGTATTCGTTTTTAGTTAAAAGCGAAGAAAAGCCCGATTTAAGCGGCGACGTAAAAGAACTTATTTACAACTGTCTGAGAATAAAGGCGAAAATAGTAGAGGAAGACGAGTCGGAAAGCGGCGCGAGAAAATTGCTTAACTTAGGTCATACCGTCGGTCATGCCATAGAAAAGTTATCGCATTTTACTTTATCACACGGCGAATGCGTTGCCGAAGGGCTGTATTATGCGCTCAACGTATCGAAAAAACGCTTCGGAATTAAAGACGAAACGATAAATATCGCCAAAAGACGTTTGCAAAACGCCGGATTCGAAGAAGTGGAAAGATATTCGGTCGAGGACTTAATAAGCGTTATTAAAAGCGACAAAAAAGTGAAAGAAAACTCGGTCGATTTTGTGTTCGTCGACGAAAATCTTATAGCCAAAGTAGAGAAAATCGGCGTCGAAGAATTAGGGGAGTTAATGAAGCGATGAAAGTAAAAATAGAACCGTCTTCTATTAGCGGCGAAATAACCGCCCCGCCTTCTAAATCGTACGCGCATAGAGAAATAATCTTGGCGTGTCTTGCGGGTAGCGAATGCGTTATAAAAGGCGTAGGAAATTCCGATGACGTAAAAGCCACGATAAACTGTATGCGGTCGCTCGGCGCGAACTGCGTTTGCGACGGTTGCGACTTGATAGTAAAAGGCTTTACGAGAAAAGAAGAAGCGACGCTCGACTGTAACGAAAGCGGCTCTACATTAAGATTTTTATTGCCGGTAAGCGCCGCGCTCGGCGCGAAAACT
>CAKRAY010000253.1 GCA_934296355.1 uncultured Clostridia bacterium | reverse complement strand
TAAGAAGACAAGCCGCAACTCCTATCGCCGAATAAAGGAAAAACGTTTTATAATCATAGCCGTATTCTGTTTTTCCGTCTTTAATTTTACCTTTAAGCGTTAAAAACAGAAACGCCGCAAGGCAAATCAGTCCGCCTATAACCGACACGACGAGCCAAACGCCCGTGAAACCGTCGAACGACGGTACGATATAATTTAACATACGGTCTTCTTTTAAGAGGTTATAGCGAGCGTGAGGCGATTGAAAAAATTACGTCGCATATCGCCTTACTTAATATAACAAATTTGCTTAATACAAAAATCTCTGACTTAAACGAAGTAAATTTAATCAAGGTTCTTTATGCGAAAATTCTCGTTAGACCCGCGCAGATTATACTTATAGACGATATATTATCTCAATTGACCGACTCAATCGAAAGGAATTCTTTGTTCAAACTTCTTATCGACGTGCTTAATGAAGTTGACGATAAAAAGACAAAAAATATAGTTTACGCTACCGACAAAATTGAAGAGATTTTATCTTTTGAAAAGACTTTGGTTTTGTCATACGGAGTTCAACAATTTTTCGGTTGTTCGAAAGAAGTTTTCAAATTACCCGCGACGATTACGATTTTGGATAGCATTGTTCCGCGTACGAAGAAATGCGAAGTTGTATTTAACCGAGGCGAAGCAAGCGATACGTTGACAATTATAGTCGATAAGGACTTAATAAAATTAGACGAACAATACTTAATCAGCGATATATATTTAGGGAAAACGGTTATTCTCGCAAGCGACGAAACAAACTATGCGTTGCTCTATGACAAAAACTCAGAAAGGCTTGTATACTTTGCAAATATATTTGACAAACTAAAAAATAAATAATATATTATATTCGTAATCTAAATCGATGATTTATTCGGAGAGTAAGTTTGCTTTTTTGTGGACCGGCGCTAGCCAACGTTATCATAACCAAACTATATTACTCCGATTTATCGGAGTTTTTTTATTATAAATTACAAAAGGAGACGCTTAAATGAAAAGGATCGGAGTTATCGGAATCGTAGTCAAAGGTAATAGAGAAGTCGTACCCGATATGCAAAAGATTTTTACGGAATTTTCGGACATAATAATCGGCAGAATGGGTATTCCCAAAGACGGAATAAGCACCATTGCCTTGATTGTCGAGGGAAGCCAGGAGAGGGTATCGGCTCTAACGGGAAAATTAGGAAGATTGAACGAACTTTATGTAAAATCCGCAATGACGGGATTTGAAATAATTGAATAAAAAAAAAGGAGTTAATTATATGAAAAAGAGATTTACAGCAATAATCGTAATTTTAGTATTTACGTTGATTTTATCCTTATGTGTCGGATGCCAAGGTAAAGACAACGGCAAAACGAAACAAACCGTAAGGATAGCGGCGCCCGAGGGCACTCCCGCTTTGGCTATTACACGCATGATCGTGGATAATAAAAACATTGCCGGCAAAAATATAGAATACGGAAGAGTTTCTCCGTCGAATATCGCCGCCGAAAGGTCTTCCGGAAAGGCG
>CAKRAY010000252.1 GCA_934296355.1 uncultured Clostridia bacterium | reverse complement strand
TAATAAGGCTTAATATATGAAAAAAACGATATTCGAAGGAGTCGCCACCGCCCTTTACACACCCTTTAATCCTATAAATAAATCCGTTGATTACGGTGCGTTTTCCCGCTTGATTAACAGACAATTATCGGCTAATGTAAACGCTTTGGTCGTACTCGGAACGACGGGAGAAGCGGCAACGATAACCGAGGAAGAAAGACGTGAAATTATAAAGTTCTGCGTGAAAGAAGTAAACGGACGAATACCGTTAATAGTCGGAAGCGGAAGCAACTGCACCGCGACTGCCGTTAAATTTTCGCGGGAAGCGGAAGAATCAGGCGCAGACGGACTGCTCGTGGTAACGCCATATTACAACAAGTGCAACGACGACGGATTATACGCGCATTATTCGGCTGTGGCAAAATCAACTTCTTTACCGATAATCGTATATAACGTGCCCACGAGAACGGGGTTTAACGTGAAACCTATCGTTTACAGAAAACTTGCCGAGATAGATAACGTGGTTGCAATAAAAGAAGCGAATTGTTGCGACGAACAGTTAAACGGAGTACTGGATAACGTAAAAGATATACTTGCAGTATATTGCGGCTCTGACGATAAGTTAATCGACGTTTTGCGGCGCGGCGGTAAAGGAACAATATCGGTTGCGTCAAACATAATACCAAGCAAAATCGTTGATTATATAAGTGGTTTTGAAAATTATTGCGAAATCGGATTTTACAATGAAATAGTAAATATCTTGCAATCCGACGTAAACCCTATTCCGCTTAAATATATGGTAAAACTACTATATAACGAAGGCTACGGACTAAGATTACCTCTGACGGAAGCAAAAAACGAAGTAAAAGAGACAATACTAAAAATATATCAAAAAATGGCAGGTAAACTAAAATGATTATTGCAATAAGCGGTATAAACGGCAAAATGGGCAACGAAATTTACAAAGCGGCTAAATTACGCAAACATTCCGTTATATGCGGAGTAGACGTAAAACCAGTCGGTGAATTTGATTGCCCCGTCTATAAAAATTTTGAAGAGATACGCGCTCTTTGCGACGTGATTATCGATTTTTCTTCCCCCGCTAATTTATCTTCCCTATTACTCTTCGCAACCCAAAACGGAATCCCTATCGTAATAGGCACGACCGGATATTCCGACGAGCAGGAAAATCAAATTATTTCCGCAAGTGAAAAAGTACCTGTATTCAAATCGGACAACTTTTCGCTCGGAATATTCGCCCTGCAAAAGGCTATCGAAGTAATCGTAAAATATGTATCCGATTACGATATAGAAATTACGGAAACACATCACAATAAAAAAATCGACTCCCCTTCGGGAACCGCAAAACAAATTATTAAGACGATACGAAATTCACTAAATAAAGAAACGAATTTGAAGTACGGAAGAATCGGAAAAGAAAAAAGGCAGCCTGACGAAATAGGCGTACACTCGCTTCGCGGCGGAGGCGTTACGGGAATACACGAAGTTACGTTTTTCGGAGAAAAAGAGTATCTTTCGATTAAACACGTCGCGCTTG
>CAKRAY010000251.1 GCA_934296355.1 uncultured Clostridia bacterium | reverse complement strand
CATATTCCATAAAATACTACCCCGCAAATTTTTAATACTCTTAGTATAAACTAATTTATGCTTTATTGCAACGCATAAAGAAAATTATTTAGTCAAAAATATACGATAACAAACGTATAAACGTCGGGTCGTTATTACGCTATGAAGGAGGTAAAAAATGACGTTCGATATGAGAAAAGAAGTTACGCCGGTAAATAAAAAAGACGCGGCTAAACCGTCGGTATATCGCTGTGCTTCGTGCGGCGTGACCATGCAGTCAAACGGTACGCCCAAAGTTTGCCCGAAGTGCGACTGTACGAACTTTTTTAAAGTAGACCGCTAAATTTGTTTAAGAACTACTAAAAACTCGGTATACTGTCCGACTTTACTGTCGACCCCTATGTTACCGTCGTGATTATCGACGATGGCTTTGGCGATAGCCAATCCCAAACCGAATCCCTCCGCGCCGGAGTGCGACTCGTCGCACCTATAAAAGCGGTCGAATAGTTTCGGTATCTGTTCGGGCGGTATACCGTCGCCCTCGTTCTTAACGCGCAAAACCGCTTTCCTCTTTTCTACCGCTAACTTAATCTCAATCGTTTTACCCTTTTCGGTATATTTCATAGCATTTTCTATGAGTATCGAAACGAGTTTTTCGAGGTCGTTTTTTATCCCTCGCACATAAATATTCTGCGCGATGTCCGTACGCATATCTATTTGTTTTTCAAAGGCGATAGCATCCGTTTCCAGCGCAATGGTTTCCACTACTTCGGTAAAATTGACTTTTACGAACTCTTGCGTATTCTTCTTGGCTTCAAACCTTGCCAAAGTAAGCATTTCGTTAACGAGTTTACTCATTCTCGTTACTTGCGTGCTTATGCCGTCTACCCAGTGCTTTTGCTCGTCGGTAAGCGGCGTCGTATTCAAAATAGATATGCTTGTGTTGATTATCGTAATAGGCGTTTTTAATTCGTGCGAAGCGTTAGCGACGAGTTCTTGCTGTTTAGTGAACGCCTTTTGTATCGGCAACAAATACTTATTGCTGAAATGTATAACGAAAAGATTGATTACCGATATGACGATAAACAAAGACACGAACGTTATCGCCATGTATTCCATGAACGTTTCTACGTCTTCGCTATAATCGTACACGGCGATATACTTATACGGGCTGAATTCGGTCGTATACGTCGTATAGGCGATATACTTGCCGTTAATCTTAATTCTATCGGTACTTTCTCCCGAACTCGCTTCGGAAATGGTCTTGAAAAGAGTGTCTTTATCAAAAAAATCGACGTCCGAAAAAACAAGTTTTTCGCCGTCGTCGTAAGCAATAAGAAGCACGTTTCTCCTTATCGCGTCGTCGATATCGTCCATGCCTATCACACGCTTTCTCTCGTCGAAAAAGGGCTTCGCTTCGCCGATACCCTCGATTTTTTTATCGACACCGGTAACGAGCATATCATAGATATAAACCGCTATCGCGACAAACACCAATATCATCGCTACCGATATGATAATTATCTGATGTAACGCAACTTTTCTGCGTACCGAGCCGAA
>CAKRAY010000250.1 GCA_934296355.1 uncultured Clostridia bacterium | reverse complement strand
AACCCATGGTACGCTTATGGCGTACACACGATTTCCAATCGTGCTCCTTCGGCCTCTCGGACATCTCTCCATTTATGCTACGCTTTTTTCAAGCGTGCATATTATACATTATTTTTTTTATCTTTGCAACAATATTATTCTATTTATTTTAATTTTTCACCGTTATCGAGTCGCAAGCCGTAACAATCAAACGTCGTATCGCTATTTATCGTAATAATCGTGCATCCTCTTTGCGCAGTTTTTTTGGCTATGCCCGAATACGCCAGATAATCGATGCTCATTCCGTAAGTTAATCTAATGTACTTGTCGCCGCTTCCGCCGTTATACCATAGCGAATAGTTATTCAAGTGGTCGTGTCCCGCAAATACGCCTTGCGTACTTCCGAGCGCCAACATCGTTTCAAACATATTATCGGACGTTACGCCGCAACACACCCACGGTCCGTCAAGAGGTTCGCCCATAACGCCGTACTCGTATTTTACGTTAGCCGTGTCTTTCTTGTCGTTGTCTACCCATTCTTTGAACGAATCTTTATACTCTTCGAGAGGTATATGGAAAAACGCCAATGATTTAACGGTCATAACGTCTTCCGTCACGCCAAGCATACTCTTGTTAATTTTGTTTAACTTATTTATTTCGTTCGTATACCAATCTATTTGACATTCGTGAATATGATCATAATCTCTATAAAAGCCTTTTTCGTAGGAGTGCGAATCGAGAATAACCAACGATTGAGTGATTTCTTTCTTGGAATTTCTTATATTTATTATCGTGTTGCCGAAGCCTGCCTCCGCTTCCAATCCTTCGTAGTTCTTTTCTACTCCGTCACATACGAGTTTATTCACCGTACCGCTGAAACTGTTAGTATATAGGCAATACTTATACTCGCCGGATTCGATTTTTTCTTCAAAATACTCGCTTATATCTTCTCTATTGTAAAAACTATATATCTCGGTATCGTGATTACCGAAGGCAAACGTCCAATAAACGCCCAAATTTTCCATCATAGTGGCGAACATTTTTAACGAAGGCAAATTGTTAAAAGTTCCCGCCATAAACGGTACGGGGAAGCAAATATCGCCTGTTACAATTACTAAGTCGGGTTTCGTTCTTTCAACAAGCGTCGCCACCGCATTGAGCGCCCAATTATCTTTTTGTATCGACATAAATCCGCCGCCGATATGCACGTCGGTAAGTTGCATAACTCTGAACTCTCTGTCGATATTATTAAACTCCCAATACCCTAATTCTTCGTTAAACGTGGGGTTCGGCTGCTCGGCTTCGGCAAACTGCACCGTTTGTATATTTTCGGCAAATTTCTGATTCGAAGCTACGCCTATATACGTAATACTTACGCAAACTCCGATCGCCAAAATCAAAACAGCCATTACGATTCCGAAAATCTTAAGACCTTTCTTTTTACCTTTCTTCTTAACCTCTTCTTTACAAGTCATTCTTATCTCCTACCGCATCGGATATCGCCAAACTTATTTTGAACCCGTTTTCGTTTTCAATTATCTTTACCTTATTTATGGCATTGTTTATTATATCATTATT
>CAKRAY010000249.1 GCA_934296355.1 uncultured Clostridia bacterium | reverse complement strand
AAGCAGGTGTTAATTTGAAAAAAATCGATTTTGAAAGTAAAGTTTCTAAGAAAGCGACTATTATTTTTGCCGCGTCGGTAGCGGTATTCGTCCTAATCGGCATTATCGTTTCCGTATGCGTAGGAAAGACTTACTACGAATCGCTCGAAGCGAAACTCGTGGGCTATTCGCTTACCGAAAAGCCCGGTTTATACGCGAAAGAAGGCGCGTTCGTATACGCCGCGGATAACGACGTAGACTCCGTGGACGCAAAAAAAGTTTTGCATACGAGCAAAGGCGCGAAACTTAAAATAGATAAGGTTTGTCTTCTCGACGGGAACAAACTCGTAGAAACCGACGGCAAAAGCGTTCTCGACCTTACGGACGGCAAGATTTATTACGTTTTTTGTTCGGTAATGTCCTACGATAAAGTCGCTTCTTACATCGTAAGTTTCGTCAAGTACGAAAACAGAACTTCTTTACCCGACGTTAAAGAACTTATACACGATTTTTCTTTTAACGATTACGTTATCGATAATCAATAAAACGGTCACGAAGATTGCGATAAAACATTAACAAGGAGATATATTATGGCAAAACACGGCGGTTTCGGCGGCGGTTTCGGCGGAAACAATATGCAACAACTGATGCGCCAAGCGCAACAAATGCAAGAAAAAATACAAAAGGCGCAAGAAGAACTTGCCGACACGGAAGTAGTCGCTACCTCCGGCGGCGGTATGGTCGAAGTGGTAATGACTTGCGACAGAAAAATCTCTTCGATAAAAATCGCTCCGGAGGCGGTTGACCCGGATGACGTCGAAATGCTCGAAGATATGATTATGGCGGGCATTAACGAGGCTATGGCTATGGTCGAGGAAGAAAACGAGAGAGTTATGGGACCCTTGACGGGCGGCATGGGAGGCTTATTCTAATGCAATCCGAGTGTCTTAATCGCCTCGTCGCTTCGTTCCGAAAACTCCCCGGCGTAGGCGCGAAAACCGCTCTTCGCTACGCTTACAGCGTGATAGAGAGTTCTCCCGAAGACGTAAAAAACTTTGCCGAAGCCTTGACGAGCGTTAAGCAAAACATACGTTTTTGCTCGGTTTGCGGAAACTATACCGAGAACGAAGTATGCGATATTTGCGCGCATAGAAATCATAAGATTATCTGCGTTGTGGCGCAACCAAAGGATATCGAACCGTTTGAAAAAATGGGAACGTACGACGGCGTTTATCACGTTTTACACGGCGTACTCGACTTCCAAAACGGCGTTGACGCCGATAAGATTCACATAAGAGAACTAATCGCCAGACTTACGGGCGACGTGGAAGAAGTAATAATCGCCACGAACCCGGACGTTTGCGGCGAACTTACCGGCACGTATCTTGCCAATATGATTAAACCGCTCGGCATTAAAGTCACTCGCCTCGCCTACGGAATCAGCGTGGGAAGCGAGATAGAATACGCCGACGAAGTTACTTTGCAACGCGCGCTTTCAGATAGAAAAACGTTATAAAATAACGGTACCAATCGCAAGGGGGCATTACATTACAGTCAAAAGAGGTCGTTATCGCGACCTCTTTCTTTGTG
>CAKRAY010000248.1 GCA_934296355.1 uncultured Clostridia bacterium | reverse complement strand
CTTCGTAATCGTCAGTTTTCGGTAAGTTTTTTCCTAAAAATATTTCCTTCTCTGAGTAAACTCCGTTACCCTTTACCGCTACGATAATCGGATAAAACTTTTTATCATAGACAACATAATCCTTAACCGCCGTAAAGGCGTTTTCGTTTAGATATTTTCTAAGCACGTGAGCGTCTTGATGCGGAGAAAGAATATATGTTTTCGCAATATCTTTTTGTGACAATATACTGGTTATCTCGTTGCCGCCCATTCCGCATATTACGGCATAATCAATTTCATTGTTTATAGGCAAGAACCCATTACCGTGTAAAAACTCGATTTGTTGCGAAACGCATTTCCTTTCGGCATAATTCTTCCCTTTTATTAAGCTGGGGTAACTGATATCTACGGCATACCCGATACTGCATCTATTCTCCAAGACAGCCGTTACTATTAGTTTAGAATGGTCGGCGCCTATATCGGCTACCGACCAATTACCTTGCGGAATCTCGTTAAGTACGCTTCTTAGCCTTTTTGTAAGCATTATTTATCAAGAAAATCCTGGAATTTCTTCATCTTGTTGGGGTGACGCAACTTCCTCAACGCTTTTGCCTCGATTTGACGTATTCTCTCACGAGTGACGTTAAATTCTCTTCCGACTTCTTCCAAAGTACGCGGTCTGTTATCTCTTAAACCGTATCTTAGAATCAATACTGCGGCTTCGCGCGGAGCAAGACTCGTCAAAATCTCCTCGATAAGCTCTTTTCTTTCTTTTGTTTCCGCGACTTCTATTTGGCTCGCAGTGCTTTTATCCTCGATAAAATCTCCGAGATGACTATCGTCTTCTTCGCCTATAGGAGTTTCTAAGGAAACGGGGTCCATTGCGATTTTTTGTATTTCCACAACTTTAGACTCCGGAATTCCCATTGCTTCGGCAATTTCGGTTTGAGTGGGATCACGACCTAACTTTTGCAGCAGCATTCTGCTTACTTTGTTAAGTTTGTGAATAGTTTCTACCATGTGAACAGGTATTCTTATAGTTCTTGCCTGATCGGCGAGGGAACGTGTAATCGCTTGCTTTATCCACCAAGTAGCATAAGTAGAGAACTTAAAACCTCTTTTGTAATCAAACTTTTCTACCGCTTTCATAAGTCCGAGGTTGCCTTCTTGTATTAAATCCAAGAACTGCATTCCCCTACCTACATATCGTTTAGCAATATTAACGACAAGACGTAAATTAGCGTTTATAAGTTGCTTTTTGGCCTCTTCGTCGCCGTTACTCATTCTTTCGGCAATTTCATATTCCTCTTGTGCGGTTAACAAAGGAATTTGTCCTATATCGCGAAGATACATTTTTACCGAATCGTCAACGTTAACCTCGCTCATGATTTTTTTGAGCATCTGGTCGTTAATTTTTTCTTGATCGTCAACTTTAATTACTTTAATACCGTTTGTCGCAAGCACGGAACATATTTCTTCCATTTCTTGCGCGTTTAATTCAAGATTGTCTATTCGATTAAGAAGTTCTTCCTCGGGAATAACTTTTTTATCCTTATAGACATCGAGAATATTTGCAATTGCGGTTTTCTTTAGTTCTTCTCTGTTAGGCAT
>CAKRAY010000247.1 GCA_934296355.1 uncultured Clostridia bacterium | reverse complement strand
CCTTTCCGACTGCTATAAGTACCCGCCGAACGTGTGGCGCCGAATTATTTTATATATCTATTCTTCGCATTATATAGTTCGGTAATAAAAATACGGTCGAGTTTAGAGAGTTTGTAATTCTTTTTATAGACCATTACGTCTTTATACACTCTCGTATTCTCGGCGCACTCGCGTTCTACGAGTCCGAAGCGGTCGAGAGTTTCTTCGGGCGTAGGCGAAACCCACATGAACGCGTCGATGTTCTTTGAAAGTATTTCGTACTGGCTCGCGCGTTCGAAAACGAAAATTCTCCTACGCACGTTGCTCGGAAGTTCTTCCTTTCTTACTATCGCCGTGGGCAACGACGGCACGTACGGGTCGGCGTGGGCTATTTCTATATAGTTTTCGAGGTCGGAATACAGTATCTCAGACAGTTCCGCCATAGGACAGTTCTTATTCATAACGAGTTCATACCTAAACTCGGTGATAAGTTCGCACTGCAAACCCTTTTCTTCCATCATTTGCTTATAGTACTTGTCGTAGTTTTCCGCATAACGAATTATGCCGAGATTGTATCCGTCGTCGGTCACGTTCCTTATCGTACGCAAAGAATTGGTTTCCTTATAAAGTATCTCCAAGTTGCTTTCATAATTGGCGGCAAGCGAAAAGTTCGCCATCGCCTCGCCGATATAACTCGCCCTCGGCACGGAAACGGAAAACTTCGCTTTTGACTCCGCGCCTTCTTTGAACATATTCTCTACGTCTTCGATTTCTTTAAGTATACGCTTGCCGTACTGAATGAGTTTTTCTCCGTCGGGCGTAAGGGTCATACCCTTAGAATTACGGTCGAAAATGATTATACCCAACTCTTTTTCGAGTTCCTTAATCGCCCGCGACAAATTAGGTTGCGCGACGTACAACTCGTCCGCCGCTTTGTTTATCGAACCCGCTTTGGCGATTCCTACCGCATACTTAAGATATAATATATTCATTTCTACCTCTCTATTTGGGCGCGCCCCATGCACGTCGCTTTACACCACAAAAAAGCAACGTACGCACGTTGCATCGCAATGTTTTGCTATTCTTGCAAAAATCTCGACTACCGTACGGCTTTTTATAAGAGCAACGAGCATTTTACTTTTATTAACCTAAACATAAAAACCTGCCCGTTACGTTTGTTTGGATGCAACGCCCGCATATTGCCGCTCGGTTTTCGCAAGAAATCAACGCGCCTAAATCACGCCTCTCTATTTTCTATAATTATATTGTACCATATTTTTGCTTTCTTGCAATGCGGAAACGACCGTTTCGCCCGAGCAAAAAAATTTTTGAAAATTTTTTTTTAAAAACCCCGTTTTTCGACCTTTCTTCGACCTAGTGTGAGTATAATGGCATTAGAGCATAAGAAAAGGCTATTCTATGTAAGCGCGAAACACCTTTTTTTAATCTCCGTATTATGTAAGGTTTTTGACAAGGGGGGAAAAGCGACGGTATTTTTACCGTCGCTCCTTGTTTTAAATGAAACCGGTGCCAGTCGTTCGTCGGGTACTTATAGCAGTCGGAAAGGCTTTTCCTTTGTGCTAATGCGTACTGTTAACCGCCGAAGCACCGA
>CAKRAY010000246.1 GCA_934296355.1 uncultured Clostridia bacterium | reverse complement strand
ATCAAGCAATAGAAATGGCGGATGAATCCGTTATTTGCAAAGGTTTGGTAGAAAGAATAGGTCAAAATAATGCAAGATTGGTTTACAAGAAAACAGGAAGCGAAAGTTTTGAAACGACAAAGCCTATTCTAAATCATACCGACGCGTTAAAAGAAGTAATTAACGTTTTATTGGACGCGAACATCGGTGTCATAAAATCTATGGACGAAATAAAAGCGGTCGGACATAGAGTTCTCCATAGCGGAGAGGATTTTAAGGATAGCGTTCTCATTGACGATGAAGTTATAGCGATTTGTAAGAAAAACGAGGTTTTGGGACCGCTCCACATGCCCGCAAATATTGCGTGCATCGAGTCTTGCAGAAGTTTAATGCCATCTACGCCTATGGTTGCCGTATTCGATACCGGATTCCATTTGACTATGCCTAAATACGCATATATGTACGGTATTCCTTATGCGGATTACGAGCAATACAAGATTAGAAAATACGGATTTCACGGAATGTCGCATAAATTTGTAAGTAATTGCGCCATGGAATACCTTGGAACCGATAAGTGTAGAATTGTAACTTGCCACTTAGGTAACGGCAGTTCGGTTGCCGCAGTCAAAGACGGTAAATGTGTAGACACGTCTATGGGGCTTACGCCGTTAGAAGGGCTGGTTATGGGAACGAGAAGCGGCGATCTTGACCCGGCGGTCGTTGAGTTTATGTGCAAATGCAAAAACATTACCGTCGAACAATGCTTACATATTCTAAACAAGGAAAGCGGATTTTTAGGAATTGCAGGGGCAAGCGATAATAGAGATTTATGCGATATGGCGGCAAAGGGCGACGAACGCGCGCAACTTGCTTTGGATATGTTCGCATATAGAGTAAAAAAGTATATCGGTAGTTACGTGGCGGCTATGGGCGGTTTGGATTGCGTCGTGTTTACCGGAGGAATAGGAGAAAACAGCGATGTTGCCAGAGAAATGATAATGAAAGGTATGGAATGTTTCGGAATTGATTTTGATTTTGAGCATAATAAAACAATGAAAAGAGGCGCGTTTGCCGAATTAAACACGAAGAATTCCAAGGTCAAAGTTCTAGTTATTCCTACGAACGAAGAATTGGTTATCGCAAGAGACGCCGTTAGACTCAGCGGACTTAATAACTAATTTTCAAACAAAAGATTTGCAAATATATACTAAAAAAAGTTGACACAAAAGGTTTTTTTCTATATAATTGCATAGGTATTAAAACAAAAGCATTTTTAGGAGGTGCGGAAAAATGGCTGTACCGAAGGGTAAAGTATCGAAACAAAGAAGCAATAAGCGTTTTGCTAATTGGAAATTAAAGACTCTCAACTTGGTTGAATGTCCTCAATGTCACAATTTGAAGAAACAACACTCCGTTTGTCCCGAATGCGGATATTATGACGGGAAACAAGTTGTTGCCGATAAGAAAGAGGATAAGTAATATCATTTTTTTGTTAATAGCATAACAAGATATAGAAGTAGAGGACGATGCGCCTCTATTTCTTGTATAAAAAAGGATGTCATAATGCAAATAGTTTTAGATGTTTTCGGCGGAGATAATGCTCCAAATAAAATTTTAGACGGCGGGTTACAAGCGGTCGAGGCATGCGGCGGTTTCGAAC
>CAKRAY010000245.1 GCA_934296355.1 uncultured Clostridia bacterium | reverse complement strand
CTTTATGACTAAGGAAATAAGTGAAGTTGATTTTATAAAAAAAGTAGAAACGCAATACACGAAAGAAGAGGCGCTTGAAATAAAATTCGCGCTCGATTTCGCAAAAGAGGCGCATAAAAAGCAATTTCGTTCTTCCGGTGCGCCATATATCGTTCATCCCATAGCGGTAGCGGATATTCTCATTGAACTCGGCTTAGATTCCGACACGATTATCGCCGGACTACTTCATGACGTTATCGAAGATACCGAATATGACGAAAATTACATTAAGTCCAAGTTTGGCGCGGGTATTGCCGAAATGGTAATGGGCGTTACTAAACTTACTCGTATTGATTTGACCAACCCCAGCGGAACGGAAATCGAAATAGCGCAAGCGGAAACGATAAGAAAACTGTTTATCGCAATGGCGAAAGATATAAGGGTATTGCTCGTAAAACTCGCCGACAGATTGCATAACATGCGCACGCTCGATTCTTTGCCGCGCGAAAAACAACTTCGAAAATCGCGTGAAACACTCGATATTTACGCCCCGCTTGCCGGAAGGCTCGGTATTTCGGAAATAAAGACCGAACTCGAAGACCTTTCAATGAAATACTTATATCCCGACGATTATAAATATCTTTGTGAAAAACTCGACTCGCAAAGAGTAAATCGTATGCATTTGGTACAAATAATGGCCGAGACTTTATCTAAAGAATTAGATAACGTAGGTATCAAATATGAGATTAAAGGCAGACCCAAGCATTTTTATTCAATATATAAGAAAATGAAAAACCAAGGTAAAACCTTGGAGGAAATTTACGACCTCGTCGCAGTTCGCGTTATTGTCGATACAATAAGCGATTGTTATACGATTCTCGGACTTATTCACTCTATGTGGAAACCGATACCCGGAAGATTTAAGGATTATATCGCTTCGCCGAAACCGAATATGTACCAAAGTTTGCATACTACCGTAATAACAAACTTCGGACAAATATTCGAGGTACAAATTCGTACGGTTGAAATGAATCGTATCGCCGAGTATGGTATTGCCGCGCACTGGAAATACAAAGAGGGTATTTCGTCTAAATCTATGTCCGATATCGATAAAAAACTCGGTTGGATAAAAGAAATGATGGACGTACAAGGCGATTTGAAAGACTCCTTAGAGTTCCTCGACACGCTGAAAATGAACGTTAGTACCAACGAAATATTCATTTTCACGCCCAAAGGCACGGTAATTGACCTTCCCGTAGGTTCGACCGCCATCGACTTTGCGTACAGAATTCACAGCGAAGTGGGTAATAGATGTATCGGTGTTAAAGTGAATAATAAAATGGTACCCGTAAATACCGTACTCGGTAACGGCGACGTTGTAGAGATTATTACGTCCAACGCGGCGAAAGGCCCTTCGCGAGATTGGCTTAATTATGTAAAAACGCCTACAGCCAAGGCAAAAATTCGTACCTATTTCAAAAAACAAATGAAAGAGGAGAATATTAAGCTCGGCAAGGATATGCTTGAAGAAGAAGCGAAACACAGAGGTTATTCTCTTTCGCAAATAATGATTAACTCTTCGCTTAGAATAGTTTTCGACAAGCATAATTTTACCGACCTTGACGATATGTTCGCTTCTATAGGTTGCGGCGGCATGAAGGCACAGACTATC
>CAKRAY010000244.1 GCA_934296355.1 uncultured Clostridia bacterium | reverse complement strand
GCGTAGACGTGACCCACGGTCCAGTCCGTATACGCCGCGCTCGTAGTCGACGACGAACCTACTACCGAACATTCGTTGACGATACCGCTACTTAAGTTAAAGCCTACGTGACCGCCGACGTTAAACGAATTGGTCGTGATATCGGAATCGTACGGTAACCACGCCAGTAGTTTGAAGTCGCTACCCGTCTGTATATTGTCTACCGTACCGGCGTTAAGTCCGACCAAACCGCCCATAGTACCCGCGTTCGCTTTGACTACGGTTTTTACGTTATAAGAATAGTCTTTATTGCTAAGCGTTCCGCCTTGGATATATCCTACTATCAAGCCCGTTCTTCCGTACTGATTATCGCCGGTTATGGTCGAGTCGGAAGTGGATAATTTGGTCGCGAACAAGTACACGCCCTTAGATACGACGCTCTTTCTGTTTGCGCTTAAGTTTATATCGTAGTTATTATTCTCGGGGAAGTTAAACGACACGCCTTTAACGACAGTCTTTTTATCCTCAATCGAATCGCCGCCCATTACGCCGATAATACCGCCGACGTTGGTAACGCCGCCCGAGTTGTTGCCTATTATCATATACGTTTTATCGACTACGATATTTTCCGCTACGGCTCCGCCGGTAATTTGTCCGAAAATACCGCCCGCGGTTATCGCGCTGTTCTTTACGTTGACGTATATGTGTCCTTTGGAATTGCCGTAAACTTTAATATCCTTTACCGTGCCGCCCGATATGACGCCCGCAAGCGAACCTACGGTTCCGCCGCCCTCTATTTGCGCTATTTGATTGGACGAGCCGTCGGACACGTTAAACGTGATTCTTTCTATATTGCTGTTTACCGCTTTACCTACCAGCATACCGACGTTTTTGATATCCTGGCAAACGATGTATACTCTCGTGCCGTTTACGTCCGCGCCGTCGATATTGAAGTAGTTTCTGTACTGAACGTCGCCGCCCGCTATGGCGTACTCCGAGAACTTGCTGAACGTTATGTCGCTTATAGTGGCGTTTTCCGCATATCCCGCTATCGCCGCTACCGCTTCGTAGTTCTTCAAGCCCTTCATGAATACGTTATCTACTTGGAAATTGCTTATCGTACCGCCGATAACCTTAGCGAACAAGCCGTAATACTTGATAACCGAAGTGTTCGCGTTGCTGCTCGTTATGCTGATACCCGAAATGGTAACCGCGCTTCCTTTGGAAGTAAAGATACCGTCGAAACCTTTGTTTTGCGCCGCGGCGTCGTTTTCTACCGAACATAGCGGGTCCCACGTTACCGCGTTGTTGGTCGGGTCGATTTGCGGTCCGCTGAGACAGTTAACCAGTTTCAAGTCGTTAAGAACGACGAACTTTGCGCTTTGGTACAAGCCGCTCGATTCGTCGAACGCTTTTTCTACGGTAAAGTTTTCGGGTTCGGTTACGCCCGCGCACGAATAGCCGTTATTCTTCCAGAAGAAGTCGATATTGCGTAAGGTGGTAAGGTCTATAATGTTGTAACCCGTTACGGCGTCGCCGCAGTTTTCCGTTTCGTATTTCTTAAACGACTTATTGTTTCCTATGGTAGGATAAGTCGTCTTTCCGGAAACGTTCGCGGTCTTATAGAACGCGTAAGTTTTTACCCCTCTTCCGCCGGTTTCTTCGCCGAAGTTAACTTCTTCCCAACGAGAGAACCTATTATCGTTGTCTTTTTCGGGAGAGAACAAGCC
>CAKRAY010000243.1 GCA_934296355.1 uncultured Clostridia bacterium | reverse complement strand
GTTTACGCTAATTGCTCCTTGCGCGAGGAGGAGAGCGGTTCCGCTCGGCGCGTCGAGTTTTTTGGCGTGGTGTTGTTCGATTATTTCTATATCCGCTTTGCCTTTTAAAGCGGCTGTAGCCACGCGCACGAGTTTTAGAAGCAGATTAATTCCTAAACTCATATTACCGGATTGCAGAATTGCGATTTTGTCCGAGAACGATTTTATAAAAGCAATATCTTCTTCGGAAAAGCCCGTTGTGGCGATTACGCAGGGTATTTCGTGTTTTGCGGCAAAAGGGAGATAATCGTATATATTATCTTTGTAGGAAAAATCAATAAGGCAATCTATGTTCGAAGCGTGTGCTTCGGCTTCGGTAATGGTAGAAAAAACCGGCAAATCGAAGTCCTTTTGCTCGGCTTTTTTATCGATTCCGAAAATAACGTCGACGTCGCTTAAAGACTGCGTAGCGTTATATAAAACTTTTCCCATTGTGCCTGCTATTCCGTAAATTGCTATTTTCATAGACGCTCCTAATTACATATCGTTTTCTTTAATTAAGTATTCAAGTATTTGCACGGCGTTGGTCGCAGCGCCTTTGCGGATATTGTCGGCAACAACCCATAGATTGCAACCGCTTTCCACGGTATCGTCGATTCTGATACGCCCTACAAAAACTTCGTCGTGGTCTTCGGCATAAATAGGCATAGGATATTTCAAGTTAGCAGTATCGTCGATAACCACTAATCCCGGCTGATTAGACAAACATTCTTTAATACCATCCAAAGTGCAAGGCTTTTTGAATTCGATGTTAATCGATTCGCTGTGTCCGTGTCGTACCGGAACTCTGACGGTTGTTGCGGTAACTTTAATAGAGAAATCATTAAGAATCTTCTTTGTTTCAAAAATCATTTTTTCTTCTTCTTTGGTATAACCGTTGGGAAGAAAAACGTCAATTTGCGGAATACAATTACCGAATATCGGATAGGGGAACTTTTGGGTTTCGCCTTCCTTTGCTTGCGAAACGAGGTCGTTATATCCGGCGACTCCTGCTCCGCTTACGGCTTGATATGTCGAGTAGATAATTCTTTTAATGCCGTATTTGTCGTAAAGAGGTTTGATTGCGACCATTGCTTGAATGGTAGAGCAGTTCGGATTAGCAATGATATTGTGATGATTAAGGCTCGCTTCCGCGTTAACTTCCGGAACAACCAATGGAACCGTCGGGTCGGTGCGCCATTGGCTTGAGTTGTCTATTACAATAATTCCGTGTTTAGCAAAAATAGGAGCAAATTCTTTGCTCGTTCCGCCACCTGCGCTGAATAATGCGTAATTTATATTTTTTCCCAAGATATTTTCTTCGGTTAGTTCGAGAACGGTATGTTTTGACCCCATAAAATCTATTAATTTTCCCGCGCTTTTTTTGGACGCGTAAAGATAGTAATTTTTGATAGGAAGTTTTCTTTCGGTTAAAACCTGTAAAAATTTCGTTCCCACCATTCCGGTCGCGCCTACGATGGCAATGTTGATTTCTTTCATATGGTGCCTCCGATACTAATTTATAGTTATTTTATAGTTTATATTACCAAATATAATATAGGTAAGTCAATGTTTTTTAGGATAAGTTTATTAATTTTCGTAATAATCATTTATAACGATTGACAAAGTTTTACTAATATTTTACCATAATAGCATGATTGACAGTAACAGTTTGATCTTAAATAAAATCTTAGCCGCCAAAGGGTTAACATATATTATTAACGCTAAGTC
>CAKRAY010000242.1 GCA_934296355.1 uncultured Clostridia bacterium | reverse complement strand
CTTTTCTACGGATACGGCAATAACGTGTCTTTGACTTTTGAGTGTACCGTAACCAACAACATTGCGAGAATACTTCCGTCTACTCCTTTCTACGGTTTCGTCACCGAAGGAAAAGAAATAGATTTGACGAAAATCGGCATTTGTTTTTATAGGGAAAACGGCGAGTACACGTTCGTAAATATCGGTAAAGATTCTTGCAGTTATGAAAGAGGAATAACTTATAAACATACGGCAACGGGTTATCGTTCGGCTTTTTACGTAGCAAAAGATATCGCTTACGTAGATTACAAAAACGGTTTGTGGCAACAAAACGCATATTTTGTTAAGGACGAAAACAACGCTTACGTAAGGGCGTCCGCAGAGTATGACGAAAACAGAGTTTACTATAAAAACGTTGCGTTTGAGTGCAAAAACGATTGGAACAAATACGGTCGTAACTTTTTTGTAAAAAGCGGAGACGAGTACGTAAGGGTCGCGTATAACGATTCTTTCAACGAAAATACAGAGTATTATCTTTCTTTGGATAACGTTTATGAACTTCAATTAAAATATGAAGATAAAACGGTTGTCGTAGAGTACTGCGTGCAAAGCAAAACGGTGACGGATTTCGTTGTAGATTCGTTCAATACCGAATACGTTTT
Source organism: uncultured Clostridia bacterium (assembly GCA_934296355.1). Lineage (GTDB taxonomy): Bacteria > Bacillota > Clostridia > Christensenellales > DTU072 > CAG-1782. The sequence continues at coordinate 1,112 of CAKRAY010000242.1, read as the reverse complement.
AGGCGACAAAAATTGGAATATAGACGAATTTTCATTTAGACTTTCATTCGATAACGATACGAAAGATTCCGTTTCGGGCGATACGGAGATACATCAAGAGGGCAACTTGCTGATTTTCGTTACCAACGGATTGCGTTACGAATTGGTTATAGAAAAAGACGGCGTTATTTACGAGTTCGCGCAAATGATAGCCGAATTGAACGAAAGATTATCGCAAAGCGAAGCGGAAAAGTTCGTTAGCGAAAGAATCAAAGTAAGACTTACCGAATGTCTTACCGGTAACGTTTTTGTCAGCGACGAAATAGAAATTCATTGCTTCGAACAAACGATTGCTTTAATGAAGGCGGTAATAGGAGAAATAAATGCGAGCGGAGATTTTGAGGTTTACGATTCGCAAACCATTTTCATAACAAAATCTACCCACTTGGAAAAACCCGGCGGATTAACCGACGCTTACATATTGGAAAACGGTTCGAACGACGTAAGAATCGTTGACGACAAAGATAACGGCGTATTCGTATTCGAGCATATTTACTTACAAATTACCTATAGCGACGGCGCCGTTTCGTACGTATCTCTTCGCGCGGCAATGCAGTCCGATACTTTCGGTATGAGCGGATACAATACCGATTTGGCAGGCGCGCAAACGATAACCGTTTCTTATTTATTAAAAGAATGTTCGATTGCGTTAGAAGTAAAAGATTTGAACGTAAGCAGGTTGGAACTTTCTTTAACCGACGGAGAAACGATATTCGTCACGAAAGAAGGCGTCGCTTTGGTTCCCGAAGACTTCATTATCAGAGCGTATTACGTTGACGCGGACGGTAACGACGTTCCGACTACCATGGAAATAGACTTAAACGACGTAAAAGTTAACGGATACGACGTAAATACCGCGTATACTTTCGACAAAACAGACGAAGTCGGCAATTACGCTTTGATAGTTATAAGCGTTACGGATAGAGGCGTTTCGAGTAATTCTCTAACCGTTAAAGTAAGGGAAAAGGTTTTATCTCGTATTGAAATGAACGTTTATCCCAAACAATTTTATATCGAAGGCTCGACCGAAACTTTCGATTGGGGCAATGATTCGATATGGTTGATTTACGATA
>CAKRAY010000241.1 GCA_934296355.1 uncultured Clostridia bacterium | reverse complement strand
ACTCCGAGAACTTTTATCTTGCATCGATTTAATTTTACGCCGTCTATGGTTACGCCTTTACGCAGTCTTGCCAAATCGCTTTCGGGAATCTCCCCTTCTACTTTTGCAATGTAAGTCTTGGGTATTTCGCTGGACGGTTGCATCAATCTGTTACTGAAATCTCCGTCGTTGGTAAGTAATAATAAACCCTCGGTGTCGTAATCTAGTCTTCCGACGGGGAAAATTCTTTTTCCTTCGAAATCTCCGAGATAATCGAGGACGGTTTTTCTACCCTTTTCGTCTTTTAACGTGCATACGCACCCCTTGGGTTTATACATCATTATATAAATAAATCTCGAAACGGGAGTAATTTTTTGTCCGTCCACAATTACCGTATCGTTTGTTTCGTCAATGTCAGTGGCAAGGTTAGCGATAACTTTACCGTTGACCTTAACTTTTCCTTGTAAGACAAATTCTTCCGCTTTTCTTCTCGAACAAACACCGCATGAAGCGATATACTTGTTTATCCTCATTGCTTTATCCTTATAAAAAATAAAATAAAAATTTTTATTATTTTATAATATATCTATGATAAAATCAAGCGTTTTGCTCACGAATTTTAACGAAAGTTTTATCCATCAAATTATAGCAGACCTCGAACATGTCGGGCGTGTTTAACGCAACGGCAACCACTTGTGTGTTTTCCCGTTCGCTTGCCGCGACAAGGCATCTTCCGGCTTTTTTGGTAAACCCGGTTTTGACTCCGTTGCCGCCCCGGTAGGAATTAAGGGTCTTATTCTTGTTAATAAGATACCTAGAACTTTCACCTTGTCCTACGCGAACGTTTTTAGTCGAAACAATACGCTTAAATTCGTTATTATTCATACAAAAACAAGCAAGTTTACACAAATCGTAGGCGGTTGTGTAATGGTTTTCGTCGTGTAAACCGTGCGGATTAGCGAAATGCGTGTTGTTAAGTTCCAATCGCTCGGCGGTTATATTCATCATTGTTACAAAATCGTCTACAGAACCGGCGACGAATAAAGCGAGAGCGGTTGCCGCGTCGTTACCGCTTCTTAACATAAGACAATACAACAATTCCTCTACCGTCAAGACTTCTCCCTCTTTTAAGTATACGGAACTACCCTCTATTCCCGTTGCCGAACGAGGTATTTTCACTTTTTCGTCAAGTTTTACGTTTTCGATCGTAACGAGCGCCGTCATTATCTTCGTTGTACTGGCCATGGGAAGTCTGACGTTTTCGTTAGACGCGAAATAAACCTTTTCGGTTCGAGCGTCCATTGAACAGTAACCGCTGTTTTTAGAGTTTTCTGCTAACGCCGAAGAATTATAGGTCAGTATATTAGCAATAACCAATACGAATAATACAGTTAAAATCGTAAGTAAAATAATTATTTTTTGAATATTTTTACTAAATCTTGCGCGCATTCGCTCCATTTATCTCCTCCGTCGGTTTTAATAAACTTTATGCCGATACCGTCCGACACAAGAAATCCTATCGGAATTATATTTGCTCCGCCGCCAAGTAAGCCAAGCGGATTGTTTTTATTTTTTAGCGATTTGTTATCGGCAATTTCCGCGCCGCCGGTAGCGAAACCGATTGTCATTTTAGATATGGGTATGATTGTCAATTCATCGTCGACTATCGGTTGCCCTATTACCGTATTGACGTCCATAATCTTTTGCAAACTGTCGATAGTTCGCGTAATCATGCTTTCAATTTCCATTTTTCCTCCATGTAATTTTTATTGTTTGCAATAAGT
>CAKRAY010000240.1 GCA_934296355.1 uncultured Clostridia bacterium | reverse complement strand
TCAGCGTCGAACATACATTGTTCTCTGCACGCGCATTCATAACAGTATTCCGCAGAACCTTCCGGCGCGTTTGCGGGCGTATAGAACGCTCTCGCTCCGAAGCTCGACACTTCCGTCGGCTCCGTCGAGTTGTTTAGCCAGCACATCAGATCCGTATCGTGACAACACTTTGCAAGCAACAATCCCGATCCGCATTCCTCTTCGCTTCTCCATTTCCCGCGAACGTAGGAATTCACAAAGTGTCCGTGCCACACGTGTTCGTTTAACTGCATATCCGTTATCTTTCCGAGTTCGCCGCTGTCTATTATCTCTTTTATCGTCCTGTAAAACGGCGTATATCTCAGCACGTGGCACACGACCACCTTACACCCGTTCTTCTCCGCCAGATCACGTATCCCGAGCAGCTCTTCTTTCTTTCCCGTTACGGGCTTTTCCAAAAGCACGTTATATCCTTTCTTCAACAGTTTAACGCTCGTTTCGTAATGCATTTCGTCCATCGTTCCGTTTATTACAACGTCGCACTTTATCTCTTTTCTCAAAAACTCGTCTAATGATACGTATAACGCTTCGTCAGCTAAACCGAACCGCTCTTTCGCCAGCTTCAATTTATACGGGTTTACGTCTATAACTCCCGTTATCTTCAATTCGTCAGGCTTTGCCGTCGCGTATTTCGAATAGCAATAACTTCTGTCTCCGTATCCTAATATCACTGCTTCTATCTGCTTCATCTTTTCCGTTACTCCGCAAACAATTTTTCGGCGTTTTTGAACATAATCTTGTCGTATACTTCTTCGCTTATCTTTTTTTCGTCGCGTAAATTTTTGAAAAAAAGTATAAACCGCGATAAGTCGGAATTTACGTTGCACGCGTCCGTTCCGAAATACAATCTGTCCTGAAACTCGTTCAAAAATTTAACGCAATACTCTCTGTCTCGCGACAAATTCGCTATCGGCGTGCCGTCGGATAAGTCGCATTGAAGGTTTTCGTACCGTCTTAATAGCGTAGGAACAACGCCTTCTTCAAACTTGCCGTCAGGTATTCGCCCAACCTGATCGTCGCCATTAAAGTTAAATATGAACGCTCGCTCTCCCGGCGTTTTTAGTTTCCCGAGTTCCGACCAGAACACCGGTCCGTGTCCGAATATCTTTAATTCAGGAAATCTTTGCAGGGTATGCTCTAACTGCGGCAATCCCGCGTCGTCGTATAAGCCGAAATCACCGTTTTGTTGGTCGCTCCCGTCGTACACTATCGGCATACCCGCCGCTTCCGCCGCGGCGAACAGGTTCTGCACCATAGGGTGCATAAGCGGCATATTCGGCATTACTTCTCCGACGCCTTTACAGCCTTTGTTTTTGTAATATTCCAAAACCTTTACGAGCGGCGCGCGCTCGGTATTCGTCATCGCTCTCGGGTCTATATTGCAATACGGTATAAATCTGTCAGGATATGCTTCGCATATTTCTATTATCTCGTCTACGCTCTGCGGAAAGTATATCTCGGGGTTAACGACAGGCAGCAATACCGCTTTCGTCACTCCTATCTCGTCGTACGTCTTAATCAGCCTTTCCGGATCGTAAAACGGCGTAACGAACGGCAACGGATGTTTATAGCAATGCGAGTGTATGTCTATTATCATTTCTTTATTCTCCTGCCCATCTCTTTTAATATTTCGACCGACGGCGCCGGGATTCTCCCCAGATAGTCAGGTCCTACGTTAAGTAAAAGGTTTACACCCAAACCGTTCAGATGCTCTTTCGTCTTAATAAGCTCGTCCGCGCTCTTCCA
>CAKRAY010000239.1 GCA_934296355.1 uncultured Clostridia bacterium | reverse complement strand
TTCCATACGAGCGCGGTCATACTGTAATCTTGAATTACGTTTATCTTGTCGACGGGATTGCCGAAGACTATTGCCGTATGCTCATCGGGTTTAGGTTGGTCGGGTTTAGGTTGGTCGGGTTTGAGATCGTCCGGCTTTTTACCGGGTACGTTGTCTTCGCCCGGTTTGCCCTCGTCGGGTTTAATAACCGGTTCGTTGTTGTCAAGCGTGGGTTGATCGTTCTTATTGCCGATGGTTCCGTTGCTTACCAATACCGACACGGTTATCATTGCCGCTATTGCCAAAAGACATACTGCCATTATAATGTAATACACGTTCTTTTTGAAAAACGCTCTTGTTTTTTGCGATGATTTCTTTTCCATATTACCTCCGAATCTCATCATTGTTGTCGGTTTGATTATGGACAGATAAATACCGCTTATACCTGGTTTTCTAAAATATTTTTTTCCGCAGTTGCATTAAATATAGAGTGAAAAAGAAAATTTCGTTAAATTTCAGAACCGTATTATGCTTCGTTATCCTTGCGGCGATGGGGATTTTTATCGCGCTTAGCGACAAACTCCTCGATTCGGTACGCTCGGGATTGAATCTTTACGTAGTCGCCGTTTTACCGTCGATGCTGCCTTTCTTTTTCTTTTCGAAATTGCTTACCGAGCTCGGTTTTGCCGCCACCGCCGGCTCCGCGCTGAAAAAACCGCTTTCCTTTCTTTACGGCGCGCCGCCCGCCTCCGGGTACGTTCTGGCAATGAGTATGCTGTGCGGCTATCCGGTCGGCGCAAAACTTCTTGCGGAATTATACGAAGGCGACTGTCTTGCTTCTTCGGACGTAAAAAAAGTCGCGGCGTTCACTTCCACGAGCGGACCGCTATTTATCGTCGGCGCGGTGGGCGTGGGTATGTTCGAAAACAAAACTTACGGTTTTATCTTGCTACTTGCGCATTACATAGGCACTTTGCTGAACGGACTTATCTATCGAGGAAAACGCTCCCCGCAAACCGTCGAACCGCGTCTTACGATAAACACGGACGAACTCCTTAATAAATGTATGCTCAACACCTTTCTAAGCGTGGGAATAGTGGGCGGATTTATCGTAATATTCAATCTCGCGATAGATATGCTTTCGCTATGCGGCGTTATGGATGTTTTCGGAAAAGTTTTCGGTTTATCCGGGCGCAACCTCGATTTCGCGTCGGGTGTGGCGGGCGGGCTTATCGAAATGACCAAAGGCTGCCTTACGATATCGCAACTCGGACTATCGCACCGCGTTTCATTGCCGATTTGCGAGTTTTTAATAACTTTCGGAGGAATGAGCGTAACTTTTCAAAGTTTAGCGTTTTTGTCTAAAACGAAAATATCCCCCGCGCTTTATCTTTTACAAAAATTCACGCAAGGGATATTGTGTTCGGTTATATGTTTTTTATTGAGTTTGTTAATCTAATTTACTGTTGACTCTCTGCAAGGCGCTGTCCAAACTCTTGTTAATCGACGCGTTAAGCGCGGTCAAATTGTCCGTCGCGTTATTGACGCTTTCCTTTACCATAGAAAGCATACTCGCAAGATTGGCGGCGACGTCGTGTTCCATTTTCGTCTTTTGAAGCATTGCTTGCAAACTATTTAGAACTGAATGTGGTGGATGGAATTATTTTGCCAAATCTGAAAATGCAGGGTTCCCGCGAATGTTGTGCGTTTTTAAATGAAGCGGGAAGATGTGCGATTCATGCAATCAGACCGGGAATCTGCAGACTGTTTCCTTTGGGAAGATATTATGAAAATGGAAGTTTCCGGTATTTTCTGCAGACCCATGAGTGTAAGAA
>CAKRAY010000238.1 GCA_934296355.1 uncultured Clostridia bacterium | reverse complement strand
GTCTTTGTCTCCGCCGTTATAGGTCTGAGTGCAAGACGTGAGCGAAGCGGAAGAAGCCGTTCCGAAAATATATCCGAACAACTTTTTCTCTGCCTGCGCGCCTTTCTTGCTGCCCGCAAACGGAAGAGTTATCTTTTTGAGCGACGAAAGGTTCGAAAACGCTCCGAGTTCGATTTCGGTAACCGTCTCGGGAACTATTATTTCTTCGATATACGAAAGGTCGGCAACGGCGTTCGCGCTGATTTTGGTAATCGTCGCGGGCGTAGGGTTTCCGCTTTTATCGAGAACTTTCGCCTTTGAAAGGTCGAGGGTCTTAACGGTGTCGGCAGTGAAAGAATCGCCTTTGTTCGCATTGAAGCCCGTGGCGAGTTCGCCGTATTTTTTATCCGAAATAAGTTCTTTGGCTTTGTCGGTAACTTTAAAGGAGTTTAAAACCCCGTCGGTAATATCCCAAGTGTAATCGACTTTTCCGTTGTCTCCGTTTGTTTTGTCCTTACAGGAAGCGAGACCGACGAGCAAAGTCGCAGCGAGCGTCAAAGATAAAATGAGCGCTAAAATTTTCTTCATTTTTTTCCTACCTTGATTATCGCGTCCCGAAAGAACGCGACAAGTTTATTTATATACCCGTTAATTTTACCATTAAAAAAGGCGTTTGTCAATAATTATAATAATGTAAAACGAAAAAGTAGAGTTTTTTTTGTAAAGATTTCGGTAGCGCGGTGGCATAATTCGGTAATAAGCCTGTATAAATAATTGCGGAAGTCCCGAGTCGCAAACCGTTTCGGAATTTCCGCAAAAAATAAAAAATCAATAAACAAGCAATCTCACGTTACCATAGATAAGGTTATGGAAATCATCGGAGGACGCATAACCTTTTGGATTATGGTTTATTTTATAACAATATTTTTTATTTTTCATACTTTATGTTCTTCTTTTTAAACTCTTTTAACTTCTGTTATGTCGTGTTTGTCCATCTTCATTACAAGGCAATTTTGAACTCCCGGCTCAATCCCCGTCGCCGTACCTTTCAGCACACGTGATGAGAATTGAATTTTTAAAGCAGTTCCCTCTATATTTGCGTAGTGGACATAGCATGAACTGCCATTATAATCGGTAAAAAAAACCATTACTATCATTTTTGTTTCAAAATCCACCTTATCAAAACGTGTAAAATAATCATCTATTTTTTCCGAGTTTTGTATAATTATATATCTTTCTCGCGGAGACTCTCTAGCCCTTTCACCTATGCTTCTCACGCCCCCCGATTCATTAATTTCATCGTGATAAGTTATAACTCCATAAGTTCGGTAAGCGGTTTTTATATCTTCCCTGATTATATATTCATAACCACTATGAAACACCTCTATATCGTAAGGAAGTTTTTCTGTTTTGCAACCGCACAACGAAAAAATAATCATTGCGCAGAGCAAAACAGATAAAATTGTTTGTACAGCCTTTCGTTTTTTCATAATTACTCCTCATTATTTGGTTAAATATATATCCGTTAATTCGCATTTATTCATTTTCATTACGAGGCAGTTCTGAACACCCGGTTGAATTCCTGTTGCAGTACCCTTTGGTATCTCTCTTGAAAATGTTAAATACATAATCGTACCCTCTATATTTGCATATCGCACATAACAATCCCCGCGGCTATAATCGCTGAAAAATAGCATTACTATCATTTCGGTGTTAAAATCAACTTCAAAATCAGGCTCGCTAATTACGATATCAGCTGAAACTGTCTGTGTATATGTACCACTTGCAACTGATTTTGCATATTCCTGAGTTCTAGTTAGAGTTACATCCTTAATTGTAATTGATGTATCTGTCTGTAC
>CAKRAY010000237.1 GCA_934296355.1 uncultured Clostridia bacterium | reverse complement strand
GTACTTGCCGAGGTCACGGAAGCGGTAACGTTCGACGAGGCCATAAATATGGCGCAAAACGGCAAAAAAATTGTTTGTTACGAACACGAAAACGAACGAAGAATCGAAGATGTTTGTTTTTGCGATAAAGACCCCGTGTCGATATTTATCGGTTGCGAGGGCGGTTTTAGCGAAAACGAAATCGAAATATTCAAAAATAACGGTTTTTATGTTTGTACCCTCGGGAGGAGAATTCTTCGGGTAGCAACTGCCGTGGTAGCGTCTTGCGCATTGATAAACTCTAAATTGGAAAGTTAATTATGCGAATTGTTGTATTTAATTTAGGCTGTAAAGTTAACCAGTACGAATGTGATGTAATTTGCGACGTATTAAAGGCGCGCGGTCACATTGTCAGCAACGAACTTGTTGAAGCCGACGTTTATATTATCAATACGTGCGCAGTAACGCAAGAAGCCGAAAAGAAATCGCGACAGAGCATCGCGCGTTGTAAAAAGTTTAATCCCGAAGCAAAAATTATCGTATGCGGTTGCGCGTCTCAAAATAACGGAGAATCGTTTATTAAAGACGGAGTAAAGTACATAAGCGGCACAACGGGAAAGATAGACGTAGTTAACCATATAAAAGACGAAGATTTGACCGTTAATATACGCGAGTTTACGACGGAATATGAAGAATGTTCACTGCATTTTCCCAAAAGAACGCGTGCTTACGTAAAAATACAAGACGGTTGTAATAACTTTTGTTCGTATTGTTTGATACCTTACCTACGAGGTAGAAGTAGAAGCAGGGATTTGCAAAACGTAATAGAAGAGGTAAAAACGTTATCCGAGAATACCGACGAAATCGTATTAACCGGCATTGATTTGATGGCGTACGGGAAGGATAATAACACATCCTTAGCGGAATTGATAAGGAAATTATCGGATATTGACATAAGAATAAGATTAGGCTCGGTTTATGCGGAAAAAATAGACGAAGAATTATTAGATGCTTTATTTAACTTAAATCATTTTTGTCCGCAATTTCACTTATCGTTACAAAGCGGAGATTCGGACGTACTTAAAAGTATGAACAGGAGATATACTGCGGACGATTATGAAAAAAAAATCGAATTAATACGTCGATATGATGATAACGCAAGTATTACTACCGACGTGATAGTCGGGTTTCCGACCGAAAGCGAGGCGGCGTTTGCTAATACTTACGATTTTCTTCAAGATATCGAGTTTTCCGATATTCACGTTTTTCCTTATTCTAGGCGTAGCGGAACCAGGGCGGCGAAAATGCAGACTATACCCCCTGACGTAATGAACGTTCGCAAGCATAAATTGTTGGAATTAAAAAAAGAACTTAGCGAATCTTATCATCGAAAGAATATAGGAAAACTTCAAAGAGTATTGATTGAAGAACAAGTAGGAGATTATATGGTAGGTTATTCGGAAAACTACTTGAAAGTTTACACAAAAAAGCAGGGAAATATTGTAGAATGCTATCCCACACAGTTATATAAAGACGGTTTATTGGAGGAATAAAACTATGGATTGTTTATTTTGTAAAATTGCAAACGGAAACGGTAACAAAGTATATGAGGATAATGATTTCGTAATAATAAACGATATAAATCCGCAAGCGAAGTTACACTATTTATTGATACCGAAAAAGCACTTCGATAATATTTCGGAAATGGCTTCAGCGAATGCTGATTTGTTAGCAAAAGCATTTAAGATAATTGCCGAGAATGCGGAACGACTTGGATTGGGAAAAGGATTTAGAATCATAAGTAACGTCGGGGAATATGGTTGTCAAAGCGTAAAACATATTCACATACACATTTTAGGCGGAGAAAAAC
>CAKRAY010000236.1 GCA_934296355.1 uncultured Clostridia bacterium | reverse complement strand
TCGCAAGACTTTCCCTCTTGCTCGATTTCCCTAAGGGGAAATTGTGAAAAGTGTCATTTCCACAATTTCGTATTTTGCCGTGACCTTTCTCTCTTTTTTTAGATAAAAGTTCTTACGCGGGTATATGCTTATTAAAGAATACTGTCGGTTCGCGAAGATTGGATGCAACGTCACACGTTGCTGGGTGAAGCGTCACACGCTTCCGCCGAAGCACCGACTAATGGGAATTATTTTTTGAATTTAATTTTACCGCTGAACATATCGTTAAGCCGCGCTCGCGAGTCGGGCGATATGCCTCTATTCGTTTCGGGCATAACTATGGTTAATTTATAGTCCTTACCCGAAGTTTTTTGTATAAGCGAAGCAATCAAGTCGCGGTTGTTCGGTCGGCTTATAAGTTCGTAAGACGCTTTATCCTCGACTTTTATAATAAACTCGTCGTTTCTTATGCTTATCTTATCTAAGGAATCGCAAACGACGGATATCATACCCTCGTTGCCCGCGTTGAGCATTTCTTTAACGCGCGACCATATTTCTTGCGCTATTCCGTTATCCGATACGTCCTCTTCTTCGGTAAAAACGAGTTCGTCTTCTTCCTTGGCAACGCCGCTTAAAATGGCTGTAACGTCTACCTTGGGTTTCGTTTCCGTAGGCGGAGCGGACGTAGTCTGCTCCGCGGGCGCCGCAGGCGCAACGCTTTCCGCTCTCACTTTTACGCCGGTCGCTTTTATCGCGCGTAATTCGTCTTCCAGTTCTCTGACTCTGTTAAGTACTCCGTCTACGTTAACTTCTTCGGTAAGTAACGCGGCCTTAACTATCGTCGCTTCGAGCAGTATACGAGGTTGAGAAGAATACCGTAATTGAGATTCCACGCCCGCCATAAGTTGCATAACGGAAGATATACGGAAGTTGCCGTAATCTTCGGCGCGCGCGCGAAAAACTTTATACTCCGTTTCGGTTACCGAGTCGGGTTTATACGAAGGGATATTCTTAATAGATATCAACTGATTGCAATAGTGCGCTATATCTCTCGCCAGAGTATTCCTACCGTTTCTTAACAACGTTTCCGCAACGGTAAGCGATTTACCTACGTCGCCGTCCAAAATCGCGGTTACCAATGAATCGAGCGTAGAAAAATCGGTGGCGCACAGTATCTCCAAGGCGTCTTCGTAGGAGATATATTTGCCGCAATACGACATACACATATCGGCGACGCTTAACGTATCTCTTACGCTACCTTCGCCTTGTATTGCGATTTTGGTTAACGCTCTTTCGTCGTAAGTCACGCCGAGTTCGTCAAATATTTTTTTTAACAAAGCGACGAGTTCGTTCACTTCCACGAGTCGGAAATCGAAACGGATACAACGCGACAAAATCGTTTGGGGCAACTTTTGTACTTCGGTCGTCGCCAGAATGAAAATTACGTGTTCCGGCGGTTCTTCGAGCGTTTTTAACAAAGCGTTAAACGCCGAACCCGTAAGCATGTGTACTTCGTCGATGATATATACTTTGTACTTACCGATGGTCGGTCGGTACATTACGTTTTCTTTCAACGTACGAATTTCGTCTACGCCGTTATTGCTCGCGGCGTCCATTTCGATTACGTCCGTACTCGTATTGTCGATAAGCGCGCGGCAAACTTCGCATTCTCCGCACGGCGAACCGTTAACGGGGTGTAAACAGTTAACGGCGCGCGCGAAAATCTTGGCACAAGAAGTTTTTCCCGTGCCGCGCGTGCCCGTAAAAAGATACGCATGTCCGACGTTACCGTTTTTTATTTGGTTCGTCAACGTTCTCACAACGTGTTTTTGTCCGATTACGCCTTCGAACGTAGTGGGACGAAAACGTCTGTATATGGACGC
>CAKRAY010000235.1 GCA_934296355.1 uncultured Clostridia bacterium | reverse complement strand
CGCCGGAAGAGGCGGACATAAGGCGGGAATTCGTACCGCAAGGCGCATCGAAGAAACCAGAGAGTTAATAAGAAATTACTTCTTTGACGGCAACGTGGTTTTTACGAAAAATTGTACCGAAGCATTGAATCTTGCTATTATGCGAACCGAACTAAAAGGTAAAATAATAACTACGATATGCGAGCATAACTCGGTTTTACGTCCGCTATATGAGTTGAAAAGAAGGAATAGCGTTGAAGTAAAAACGGTTGAACCCGACGATAAGGGAAAATATGCGGATAAAATAAAAAATGCAGTCGACGCAAACACTTCGGCTGTAATAATAAGCGGTATGAGCAATGTGACGGGAGCAATTAACGATGTGGAATCTGTAGCCTATGAAACAAAAATGAAAAATAAAAACGCCATTGTGATTGTCGATATGGCTCAAGCGGCAGGAAGAGTCGCTTTTGATTATACAAATATAGACGTTATTTGTTGCAGCGGACACAAAGAACTGCACGGCTTAGAGGGAACCGGATTTTTGATTGCTAAGCGAAACGTGAAAATTTTGCCGTTATTATACGGTGGGACGGGAACGCTTAGCGCAAGCACGGATATGCCTAAAAGTATACCGGACGCATTGGAAGCGGGGACGCAAAACGCTCCCGGAATAATCGCTTTATCGTCAGGAATTAAGTATACATTCCGCAACATGAAGAAACTTAATTCGAGAATTGACGGATACTGCGATTGGCTGGGAAAGCGTTTATCGAGAATTAAAAGAATAGACGTAATCGCATGCGCAAATGGGATTTTATTATGCAACGTAAAGGGTTTAGAAAGTGGGGAAGTAGGTGATATCCTTTCTGCTAAGTATGGTATATATACTCGCGGCGGATTGCATTGCGCTCCGCTTATGCACAAATATTTAGGGACGTTTCCCCAAGGCGCGGTCAGAATAAGTTTTGGGAAAAACAATACTTTTTTTAGCGTTTTATACATTTATTGGGCGTTAAAGAGAATAGCCGAAAGCGATTAGTAACAGATTCCGGTAATCGGAATATATTTACTTAGAGGTGGAAAATGAATATTGCTGATTATATAAGAAACAAAAACAAGCAAAATCAAAATATGAAAGTCGATACGCAAATCGACGTAAATCAAGCGATTAACAAATACGGCGCTATGAGCGAAGAAGAATTGATGAGAGAATTATTTAGGGTCGGGAGCGTGTCGTCGGGAAACGTTTCGAGCGCGGAGTTAGACGGGTTTTACGAGCAAGTAAAAAATTTTCTAACGCCGGAACAGTCCGAAAAAATGCGAAATCTAATTATTCAGTTAAAAAGACAGTAATGAGGCAATTATATGAATAATATGATGATGTTGTTACCGCTTTTAATGGGTGGAGGCGGCAAAATATCAAATGAAATGTTAATAAAGATGCTGATGGGCAACGCTAAACCGAACAACGGTTCGCAAGGTATGGCGCCGCTTATGGCAGCGATGCTTAAAATGATGGGACAAAGCAAAGACACCGGAAACGAGAATGGCGTTAACGGCGAAAAATTTGAGCCTGAAAAGGTGTTCGGAAAAGACGCTTGGAGTATGTTAAAACTTTTTATGGCTATGAATTCCAAGAATCAATCGCCAACGTAAAATTCGGGAGTGAACTCTTCTGTCGCAGAGGAAAGTTCTTGGATAAAACAATCGGTTATTCCGCATTCGATGAGTTTTTTTATAACCAATTTATATTCGAGGGGTTTCAGCGTTCGTGTAATTGTCGATTTATACATAGGAACAAACTGGCTCATAACGCTAAATAAGGCTTGCCCTTTGTAGTTTTCGGCATAATATTCGATAATCTTATTGGTATTATCGAGGT
>CAKRAY010000234.1 GCA_934296355.1 uncultured Clostridia bacterium | reverse complement strand
ATTTTTATTGATAGTTTGTTTAATAAGGAGAATGATTGATGAAAAAAAATATCGTAGTAACTTTTGGCGGTGACAGTTGTGAAAAAGATATATCCGTTATTACCGCATTTATGGTAAAAAAGCAAATTTCCGATTTATACAACGTTTATATGGTATATCTATGTAACGGCGAATTCTACGTATCTATGAAAAAAACAAAAATTTCCGATTATAGTAATTTTTTCCCAAAAAGAAGGAATAAAGTATTCTTTTCGGGGAAGAAGATGATATTTTCTTCAAAAATAAAAAAAAGCGTAGGTATTAATTGCGCCATAATGTGTAATCACGGAGGAGAAGGGGAAGACGGTTCATTATCCGGGTTATTCGAGACCGCGAAGATCCCTTATACTGCATGCAACGGATTTACGGCGGCGATTTTTATGGATAAGATAAAAACGAAAGAATTTTTAATAAACAATAATTTGCCGACTTTGGATTATGTATATTACGACGGAAAAAAAGCAGCGTATTGCGGTAATACTGTAAAAAATATTCATTATCCCTGTATCTTAAAACCTGCGTCGCTCGGCTCCAGCGTCGGCATAAACGTGGCGCATAACGAAGAAGAATTAACGAGTAAACTAAATAACGCATTGTTATTCGATCGGAAAATTCTGATTGAAAACTTTTTAGATAACATAAAAGAGTTTAATTGCGCGGCGTATTTTGACGGAAATGACATAGTAGTAAGTGATATCGAAAAACCCGATTATGGTTCAGACATATACAGTTTTGACGATAAATATGTATCGAGAACGACCAAAAGCGAGTTTCCCGCATCGATTTCTGAAGATCTGGCGAATAGAATACGTGAAATCACGAAAACGATATACTATGCAAGCGACGCTAAGGGCGTAATTAGGGTGGACTATATCTATTCGGATGAAAACCTTTATGTAAGCGAAGTCAACGCTATTCCGGGTTCGCTCGCATTCTACCTTTTTAAGTTAAAGAAAATCAGTTTCAAGAAACTGCTATTAGATCTTATTGCGGTCGCGGTAAAAGAACGATGCGATAAAGATTCTTTACAAAAAGATTATACCAGCGACGTATTAAAATTTGTTAACGAAAGTAAATTACATACCGCCGGTAAGGGAAAGCGAATCGGTTTGTAATTAGGGCATATCGTTTTTTACGATATTATCGATACGCTCAAGAACCGCGTCGGGAGATTGCCACCAATCTCTCGACCAAATTCTGATTATATTCCAGCCTTTTTGTTTAAGAAAATTTTCTTTATCTAATTCTCTTTCAACAATATCGAGATTATAATTTTCGCTAAGATCGAGCATAATACCGTAAATTAAAGGAGAATCTTTTTGTTTAATTCTAAGAATGATACCATTCCGTTCTACGTACGAAACCTCGTAGTTTCTTTCGGTCAATGCCGAAGATAACGCGAGAATCAGGTTCTTTGTGAAGAAGGATATAGGGGTTTCCGTGTGTGATTTGGCGTTGTCAACGTATCGACATTTTCCGACGCTTACCTCACGTGCGTAAATAAGATATTTTTTTAATATCTTTGCGCCGATTGATTTCGTATTAGTCGAGCATAACTGTTCGGGTTCTATACTTGTTACGACGATAGTTTGTTTTCTTGCTCGCGTTATTGCAACGTTCAATCTGTTTTCTCCGCCGTAAACGGAAAGCGAGCCGAATCTGTTGCATACTTTGCCGTTAGAGTCCTTTGCATATCCGACCGAGAGTATTATTACGTCCCGCTCGTCGCCCTGCACATTTTCTAAGTTTTTTACAAAAATCGGCGCGTTTGAATTGATTTTATCGTATTTTTTCCGTAAGTTTGGATTTTTTGATAATTCGTTTTCAATAATTCTTTTTATCAATTCGCATTGTTCGATGTTGAAGGTAATT
>CAKRAY010000233.1 GCA_934296355.1 uncultured Clostridia bacterium | reverse complement strand
ATTTCCCTGTGCTTGTGGCTATAAGGCAAGAACAAAGATGTGAAAACAATATGCAAAGTGTTTACGAACAAGAAATTGTCTCGACGACTTGTACCCCGATAATGTGTTCTTCTAATTATATAAGTTCAACTCGTCGTGAGGTTGCGGAGACGTTTTTAAAAGAGGCTGCTCCGGGGGAATATTCTACAGAGTACGTTCAATTCGTCAGGAAATATTTAAACTTAATCTCATTTAACGATTCCGTATTTATGACGATGCATTTTCGCAAACTTGTAAATGACAATGCAGACGAAATACCGTGGGAAGGAATGGCATTTTCGGTTTTGCGATTATACGATCAAAACCCGAATTACGTATGGAAAGAAGCCTTGCGGTATTGCTCTAAAAACGGCGAATTAAGCGATTTTAACGTGATACGTCGGGCGACGTGGCAAATGTCCCCTAAGGACGATTACCAAGTAGGATATATGCAAGACGAGGAAACGCTATTGCTTGCCGACGGGTACGAGTATGACCCGAAAACATATACGGTAACCGTAAAATATAAGCCTTATCAGGCGAATAGTTTCGCTATATTTATTCGAACGAACGACCCGAACGCAACGGCATTATATTTCCGTTCGGCAAATATAAGTGAAAGCGGCGGAAAGACCACGATAACGTTTAATACATCGAATTTACAAAAGAGGCTCGTAAATAATTTCGGTTGGGAAAGTAATAATACCAACTTTAACAATTACGCAATAATAAACCCGTATGAGAAAACGGGCGAAGTGAAAATCACGCAGACGAAAGACGGCGAGGGAAACGTCAATTCCGTAATCGTTGAAACAACCGATACGAACAAACTCGTAGATTGCGTAATACGCCTTGAATTAGAGGTTGTGCCGCCCGTAGATTTGACGGTAACGGTAAATTATATTGCGCTCGATTTGGACTCGTCGCAAAATATAGTTGAAAATAATATGAGTTACACGTTGGAAAAGAAGTTGTTATCGACGCATTTCGCGAAGTTGACGAAAGAAGCGTTTTTAAACGGTTTGCATGACGGCAACAACGAACTTGTATTCGAGAGCCAAAAGGATAAAGTCGAGGCAGGACTTAAATTAAACGACCTTAACGGAAACGCCATTGACAGAATGGAAATTTCCGGTATTTCGTCAAACAGAAACTTAGAGACAGCCAAAGGCAATATAACGGTAACGTATACTCGTCATACGCTGTTTCGTATTTCGGATAACCTTGGCTCTTACATAACGTTTAAAAGGGCTTACAAAACGAACACTTCTATGTATTACGGTGAGGAGTTTATAACCGTATACAGGAATTACAGAGTACACCGTATAGTGTGTTCCGACAGGAACGCGGAAGTGGAGTTGCCCGAAGACTTTGCGAAATGGTCGGAAGCGAAAATCAATCTCACTTGTCAGTTATCGGCGGGTTATATTATACCCGTTTACGTTGAGTATACGGACAAGTTCAACGTAGAAGTGGAACACTTGCAGAATATAACGTATAAAGATTTTAGCGGAACTGAAAAAGCGTCGGGACTTGCGGAGAGGAAAGTCGCTAAAAGGGAAGTCACGTTAGACGCTTTTAAGGACATATATCACCCGACGGAAGAAGAGTTGAAGACTTACCTCGGTTTAAGTGATTTACGCGTTATAGGCAGTTTCGGCGCGGTAGATTTGGACAATTCGACAGTAACGTTCGATAACGAAACGTTAAGGATAAATCTAAAATATGCCTTAATGGGTGCGAAGATACAGCAGGTAGACGGATCGTATTCGGAAATAAAGATACCTATGTCGAGTTATGCCGATTGGACGAGATCGTTCGGCGAGGACTGGACGGTAATGTTTTTGAATTCTACGGAGAAAGTAATTTTCCCCGATACGGTGAAGTACAAGAG
>CAKRAY010000232.1 GCA_934296355.1 uncultured Clostridia bacterium | reverse complement strand
GTGGTAACGTACAACGCGGCAAACAAGGGCGCGATTTACTTGCTCGGCAGAGTGGAAGCGCGCGGCGAAGCGTTAGCGGTAGGCGGCGTGCTCGGAAGCGGCGTAATAGCGGGCAATGCAAGCAACGTTTATACGATAGCGAGCAACACCTATTCGGGCGGCTTGGTTCTCGAAGAAAAACCCGTAGGTTCGAAGAACGGCGCGGCGTTCGGTATTAATACCGTGAGATTCGACGACGAGGGTATGCGCCAAAGCACGGCGTTCTCTTCGGGTAACAACGCGTTCGATATCGTCTTCAACGGCTTCTATCCGCTCGAAGGCGACGGTAGAGCGAGCAACCCGTTCAAGGTCAAGAACGAAACCGACTTCGCTAACATTAACCTCGCCCTTTACGCAACGTACTCGATTACCGAATCCATTCGCTTCACCGAGTTCGAAACCATAGGTATGGGCTTGGTATTCAGCGGCGAAATCAAAGGTAGCGGCGGTTCGAGCATCGGCGCGGAAGAAAGCAACGTAGCAAGCCTTACCGGTATGACCGGACCTCTCGTATATAACAACGCCGGTACGATAACCGACCTCGGTCTAAACATAACTTGCGCTTACGACGTGTTAAGCGGAGAAGAATTCTTCTTCGGAGGCGTCGCGACTTACAACAGCGGCACGATTAAGAGCATAACTATCTCGGGCGAAGTAACCGTCAACGCGGCTTCGGATTCTACCTTGTACGTATCCGGATTTGTCGGAGAAAGCAGAGGCGGAACCATCGATACGAGCAAGATTCAAAACTCGATAAGCAACCTCGTCATTAACATAAACGGCGGCGGCACCGTTTACGTGGGCGGTTACGCGGGCGTAGTAAGCGGACAACAAGCGACGTTCAGTTACGGTATCGCGACGGGCGAAATCAACATAGTCAACGCTCAACGCGTCTACGCGGGCTTGTTTGTCGGATTAAGTTACGGCGATTGCGATTGGCAACCCGGCGAGGCGGCTTCCGTCGATTACACCTATACGATAAGAATCACGGATAGTAACGGTAACGTGAAGGAAATCGACAAGGTCGACGTAGACGGCAACCCGATTCGGGAAAACTATATCGGTTACGCGACCACAAGACAATAGTATAAAAAGACTTCGACGCATAACGGCTAAAAATGCCGTTATGCGTCGAAACCCACGATTTTTTAGTTTTAATTAAGTATTTTAGATTATTATATCCATAAAAATAATACAAATTATAAATGTAGGAGTAAAGAATGAACGTACTACTTGTAGAAGACGAAAAGAGTTTATCCGACGCCTTAGTTCATATATTGAAAAAGGAAAAATATAACGTGGACGCCGTTTACGACGGACAAAGCGGTTACGATTACGGAGTCAGCGGCAGGTACGACATAATTTTGCTGGATATAATGTTGCCGAAAATGAACGGTTTCGACGTGCTGGCTCGTTTGAGAAAGGACGGAATAACCACGCCGATTTTGTTGCTTACCGCAAGAAATCAAACCAGCGATAAAGTGCGCGGCTTGGATATGGGCGCGGACGACTATCTCGCGAAGCCTTTTTCCACGAACGAACTTTTAGCGAGAATGAGAGCGCTTTTAAGGCGTAAAACCGACGTTATAGTCACTAACGAGAAGACTTTCGGCGACTTAACGCTGAACTTGTCGAACTATGAACTTTGCGCCGGCGGCAAAAGCATTAAAATCACGCTTAAAGAAAGCGAAATACTGCAGTACTTCCTCAGCAGACCGAATTTCGTCGTGACCAAGGACGAACTTATTATAAAACTTTGGGGCTACGACAGCGACGTGGAGTACAACAATATAGAAGTATATATATCGTTTTTGAGAAAAAAACTCGCGTTTCTCGACGCGCGCGTGGTAATCAGCACCGTTAGAGGCGTGGGATATAAAATGGAGGAAAAAACCGAATAATGTTCGGC
>CAKRAY010000231.1 GCA_934296355.1 uncultured Clostridia bacterium | reverse complement strand
TCACACAATCTACGACTTTCAACATCGTAGTGAAAGATAGAAAGTATTTATCCGTTCAATACGATAACGACCTTGTAAGAAGTTATAAGTTCGAATACGGTACCGGCGAAAGCGCATGCCCGACTTACACCGTATACTACTATAAACTATTTACCGATAGTGAACCCGTCGCGATGCAAGCGGGTTCGGGTAAAAACGGCGAGTATAGACTCGAATTCGTTAACGAATCGAACGTCGTGTTTACCGAATGGCCTACTGCGGTCGGTACTTACAGAATGAGGATAACTTACGACGGCGACGCTTATAACAATCCTTTCGATAACGAGGACGACACGATTACGATATCAATCGCGACCAAAGAAATTTCCGTAGTCGTAGATACGCTGAATTTAACGTACGGAGACGTTTACGACGGAAACGACTATTCTTGCTTCGGATTTGTATGGGAATTAAAAGGCGTGAAAAACGGTACATTAACCGATAATCCGTACTGCTACTCCGACGATAGGTCAAGCGTTGTAAAGAACATTTCTTTTAGAATAGTCGCTAAAAATAAAAGCGCGGCGCAGTTTACCGAGGTCGTTCTTAACGCCGAAGGATTGAAACGCTTCTTAATCAATTCTCCGGTTGGCGAATATACCGTTTATCCGGAAATAGAACTAAAATCCGACAATTATTTCATCTCGCCTTTACTGGCTACAGCCGAATCGAAGCTATACGTTAATAGAAGAAGAGTAATAATCGTCGGAAGAGATTGCAGTAAAGAATACGGTTTAGCCAATCCCGATTTTACATATTACGTTTTCGATTATAAGACCATTGCGGAAGCTTACGGCGAACAAAACGTCGATTCTCTCGATTATGAATCGAAAGTTATCAGCGGTGAACTTAAACCCTTAGGTTACGAGAAAGCGGCTTATTACTATGTGAACGAACAAAACAGAGTTTTTGACGTTTCCGATAGAACGTTCGCTCGTAACGATTTAATGTACGAAGATCATTCTTTTGCATCTTATAGATTAACGAGAGAAAGGAATGCGGACGAAAACGTAGGCGCGCATAATATTTATGTCGGCGACAATACGCTTATTGATAACTATGACGTAATGTACGTCGCTGCGAAATTGACTATAACGAAAGCCTTATTATACGTAGGCGGAATCGACGCGCAACGCTATTACGGCACAATCGATTGCGATTTGACGACAGTTTTGACAAATCAATCGTTCTTACGCTATTTAGATACGTTCGAAGGTATTTTCAGCGAATACTTCTTATTAAACGAACATATTTATTATTCGTCCACGCTTGATGAGTTCTTCGCTTCGCTCCCCGAAACGGAAAATCTCGACGATTGGTATAGAGTTTATCCGAATATTAAATTTTACAGCGACGCGTCCCTCGGTTCGTTAAGTTTCGAATATAAATCGGTAACGTTTACGTTGTCGGGCGCTCAGTATACGAGAAATTGTAGTTTGGTTCCCATAAAAGCGGCAGCCAAAGAGTACTTCTATCAACCCGATTTCAGCGAATTCGAACATCACGATTACGACGTAAGCGTATACGGTTACAACAAATTTAACATAGAAAAAGTAACGGTTAAAATAAACGTAAAATCTTTTGCGGTTGCCGAAAGGAGCGAAATTAAAGACGGACAAGCGAGAAGCCTTTACGAGTATTTTGTTCTAAACGGTATCGACGTTTTGATGCTCGAAAAAGGCGAGATAGACTCGAAAGAGTACATCGACGAATTATTCAAGAATTCAGGTATTATCGCTTTAGAATACTGTTCTACCGACGGAAGCGTTTTGCCCGAATATAAACTTTCCGAAAAATGCTTCACCGATTATTATTCCTTTAGAAAAGCGGTCAAAGGCGACGGAATAGGCATTTATAAAGTTAACGTGGAGTGCGTCAGCGATAATTTTGTTACGGAATTAACCAGCAAGGTGAACTCCGAGGTAAATTACATTGCCGATTTC
>CAKRAY010000230.1 GCA_934296355.1 uncultured Clostridia bacterium | reverse complement strand
AGTTTATATTGATATTAACTTTTTTTTATAGTATAATATAAACGCTTTTACCCAAATATAGCAGACAAAGAGGATTTATGAAAAAAAACGTAAGACAGGAATTCATTGCCAAACTTATCGAAGATTGCGAAATCGGTACGCAAGCGGAGTTAACCAACGCTCTCCGAGAGCACGGTTTTGACGTTACGCAAGCGACCGTTTCCAGAGATATCAACGAGATGCATCTTATTAAGGTAAAAGGCGAAACCAAAAGGCAAAAATATGCCGTAAAAACGACCTTGGCGAAAAACGATAAATATGTGAATATTTTTAAGGAAAGCGTAGTTTCCATCGACTGCGCCGAAAACTTGATTATTATCAAAACCTATGAGGGAAGCGCAAGCGCAATCGGCTTTTTTATCGATAAATCAAACATCGACGGGGTATTGGGTTGTATTTCCGGCGACGACACGATTTTAGTAATAACCAAAAGCACTGATTATGCAAAAAAAGTTTACAACAGATTATCGGAGTACCGTAAAAAATGATTTCTTCGCTTTCTATAAAGAATATTGCGCTAATACAAGAATTGAATTTGGAACTTCGCGACGGACTTAATATTCTCAGTGGAGAAACCGGCGCGGGTAAATCTATTATAATCGACTCGATAAACTTCGTACTCGGCGATAGAGCGGATAGAAGTTTGATTCGTTACGGGGAGACTTCGGCAAGAGTCGAAGTCGTATTTCAAAACATTAAAAATTTCGACGTAATAAAACAAATTTTAGAGGATAACGGTATCGACTGCGAAGACGATTTTATCGTGGTAACAAGAGTCATGACCGCCGACCGTAGCGAGTGCCGAATTAACAGACGCATTGTTAATTTATCTTTGCTTAGAACCGTGGTTTCCTTACTTGTCGATACGCATACTCAAAACGAGCATCAGTCTTTATTTAAGGCAGCGAATCACCTGAAAATTCTCGACGAATACAACGACGGGCTATCAAAATTTAAAGCAAAGTATCAAGCTATTTATAAAGAATTCAACAATATTAAGAACGAATTAAACGCGTTTAATACGCTCGAAGAAAGAGAACGCGAACTCGACATGCTGACTTTTCAAATTAACGAAATCGAAAGAGTGGGGTTACGCGACGGCGAAGAAGAGGAACTGAAGAATCAGCGCGCAATTTATTACAATTCACAAAAAATTACCTCGAATTTAAGCGCGGCATACGAAAATTTGTCAGGAGCCGGACAAAGCGCGCTAATCGCGTTACAAACCGCTTACAGCGCAATACGTTCGATAACTCAATACGATAGCTCTCTCGAAGAAATAGCCGACCGCTTGGATTCGGCAAGTATTGAAACAAAAGATATTGCCGAAACTCTTTACGAAAAACTAAATTCGCCCGATTTTACTTCTTTTGATATTGCAAAGATAGAAAAACGTTTGGACGAAATAAGAGTTCTAAAAAGAAAATACGGCAAGAACTGCGAAGAAATAAACGAATTCTACGAAACCGCGAAACGTAGACTTGACGAAATAGAAAACGCAAAAGACAAAATCGCT
This sequence comes from uncultured Clostridia bacterium, assembly GCA_934296355.1. Lineage (GTDB taxonomy): Bacteria > Bacillota > Clostridia > Christensenellales > DTU072 > CAG-1782. The sequence goes on along the minus strand of CAKRAY010000230.1, from coordinate 442 downwards.
CGTTTAAGCGAAGAAAAGGAGATACTCGGACGTAAACTTATCGATTCGGCAAAAGAATTACATAGTAAACGAGTTACTGTCGGCGCGGTATTTAGTAAAGCCATTCAAAAGAATTTAAGAGATTTAGGTATGAAAAACTCCATTTTTGAAGTAGGTTTTACTTATAACGAAGATTTTTCGGCAGAAGATTGTACCGCCGTGGGCGCTGAAAGCATAGAGTTTCTTCTTTCGCCAAACCTCGGCGAACCCGTAAAATCACTTTCTAAAATCGCTTCGGGCGGCGAAATGAGCAGAGTAATGCTCGCTATAAAAAACGTCGTAGCTGAAATAGATAATATAGACACGTTAATTTTTGACGAAATCGACACGGGAATAAGCGGCGTAATCGCGCAAGTCGTTGCCGAAAAACTATATAATATCGCCAAAGACAGACAGGTAATCG
>CAKRAY010000229.1 GCA_934296355.1 uncultured Clostridia bacterium | reverse complement strand
GATACGTACTGAATCTTTGCGCCGGTGGATTTTTCTATAAACTTAACGTAATTAACCGCTTCTTCGGGAAGGTCGGACATCTTTCTGCAAGCGGAAATGTCGCATTTCCAGCCTTTTACGTACTCGTAAACGGGTTTGGCGTTGGCAAGCGCTTCGCCGGAGGGGAACTTGTCGGTAATAACGCCGTCCACGTCGTACGCCACGCATACGGGAATCTTGTCGAGGTAGGAAAGCACGTCGAGTTTGGTTAACGCAACGCTGTCCGCGCCTTGCATTTTAATTCCGTACTTAGAAGCGACCACGTCGAAACCGCCTACTCTTCTCGGTCTGCCGGTTGCCGCGCCGTATTCGCCGCCCGCTTCGCGAAGCGCGTTACCCTCTTCTCCGAAAAGTTCGCAAGTGAACGGTCCCTCGCCTACGCAAGAAGAATACGCTTTCATAATGCCGATTACTTTATCGAGTTTCTTGAACGGTATGCCCGCTCCGATAGGCGCGTAGCCCGAAATGGTACTCGAAGACGAAGTATAGGGATAAATACCGAAGTCGATATCTCTAAGCGCGCCGAGTTGCGCTTCGAACATAACGTTTTCGCCGCTTTCCGTCGCTTCGGTCAAGTATTCGGTCACGTCGCAAACGTAGTCCTTAAACGGCAAAGCGTAAGTTTTCAGCCAATCCATGATATCTTCGAGTTTAATCGGTTCCGCTTTATATCCGCCCGCTACGGTAAGATTTTTCCACTCGATAATGCCCTTGACTTTATCTTCGATGGCGTCAAAGTGAAGAATATCGCCCATTCTAAGCGTCTTTTTCATATATTTATCCGCATACACGGGCGCGATACCCCTACGCGTAGACCCGAACTTGGCGTCGCCGAGTCTATCCTCTTCCAAACAGTCCATAAGCACGTGATAAGGCATACAAATAGTCGCTCTATCGCTGATTTTTAAGTTTTTCGGCGAAACTTCGATGCCCTTTTCTCTTAAATGCTCGATTTCGTTAAACAAATGCTTAACGTCTATTACCACGCCGGGTCCTAAAACGTTCACTGCCTCTTTACGCAGTATTCCCGAAGGTAACAAGTTAAGTACTACTTTCGTATCTCCGTTAATTACCGTGTGTCCCGCGTTGTTGCCGCCTTGATAACGACAAACCACGTTGTAATCTTTGCTGAGAAGGTCTACCATTCTGCCTTTGCCTTCGTCGCCCCAGTTAATGCCTACTATTGCGGTTAACATAAAAACTCTCCTTCGTTTTTTTTATACGTTGATTTTTATATCGATTCCAAGCAAACGCTTGTTTTCGTCGTCGTTTAATATAGGTCCTACGACCTCTCTTAAAAAGTCCTCGGTTTGCTTCTCGGCGCAACCGGTAAGCGAGAAGTCTTTAAGAACCTTTTCTATTTCTTCGCGCGTGATTCCGAACTCTTTATCCGCGACTATTTTATCAAGCACGTTGACGCTCTTACCCGATAGTTTTATTTCCTTAGCCGTTTCTACCGAATACTTCCGGATAAGTTCGTGCAAGGTCTGTCTGTCGCCGCCTTTTTCCACGCAATACATAAGAATATTTTCGGTCGCCATGAACGGAAGTTCTTCGTTTAGGTGCCTTTCCATCATTTTCGGGTATACCGTACCGCCAGTTATTATATTTATATACAGCGAGAGAATTCCGTCGGCGGCAAGGAACGCTTCGGGCAAGGCTATACGCCTGTTCGCCGAATCGTCGAGCGTTCTTTCCAGCCATTGGCTCGCCGCGGTGAACGCGGGATTTACGGCGTCGGTTATTAAAAATCTCGATAACGAAGCGATTCTTTCGCTACGCATGGGGTTACGTTTATACGCCATTGCGGAAGAGCCGACCTGACCGCTTTCGAACGGTTCGTCAAACTCTTTGAGGTGCGATAAAAGTCTTATGTCGGAAGAAAATTTAGACGCGCTTTGCGCGATACCGGATAGCGCGGACAGTACGAAAAAGTCCACCTTACGGGAATACGTTTGTCCGGATAC
>CAKRAY010000228.1 GCA_934296355.1 uncultured Clostridia bacterium | reverse complement strand
ACGCCATTCTTCTTCGTCTTCCGGGAAAGCATTGCCACCCTCCCATTTACGCTTATCGAATTCAATCATTTTCTTTTATCTCCTTTAACATGTCATAAATCTCTTTCACGGTTTCGGCGGCGATAAACGCGATACCGACCTTCGCGCCTTGTCTAATAGTAACGTACGCCCCCGAAATCTCGTCGGCAATCGGAGCAACCGTAACTATATATCTCGAAGATACGACTATCGGCTTTAAATCTTTTGGTAAATGTAACAATAAAAACTTTTCCATGTGAAAATCTCCTATAAATAATTGAGTTAACTCATATAGATATATAATATATTGAGAAATCTCAAATGTCAAGAATATTTTTGAGTTAACTCATATCATATAAGTATGGATATAGCATTGCGAATAAAACAAATCAGAATCGAAAAAGGTTTATCCCAACATGACGTAGCCAAAGGAATTGGCGTGGATATCAGTTCCATTAGTTATTGGGAAAGCGGGCGTTATGAGCCTAAGGCTACTTATATTTATAGGTTAGCACAGTTTTTCAAAGTCAGTTCCGACTTTCTATTAGGGCTCGAAGACGAATCGGGAAGAAAAACATATATTTAACAAGAAAAGGTTTACAAAAAGGTAAGCGGACTGCTTACCTTTTCTTACTCTTCAAATTCAACAATAACGTACGAATCGATAATATCTCTATGCTCCGGCGTTTCAAGCAACTCGGATACTCTTTTTTCTAATGCCCTAAACGCCCTTGCGTACTCTACGTCGGTCAATAAATCACACGCGAAACAACTAAGACCTTCTATGTATGCTCGCGCAACGTGTAACGAAATATTTTGCTTTGTAATTGTTTTCATCTTTCATACTCCTTATACCCAACTAATCGGAATACCGATTTATAATACATTATAGCAATCGGAATACCGATTGTCAATCGGTTTACCGATTTTTACTTGTATAATAAAAATATGGATAAATTTCCCAAAAGACTTAAAGAATTAAGAATAGAAAAAAAATTAAGCCAAAAGCAAATTGCTAATCTATTAGGTTATGCGCAAAGTACATATTGTGATTGGGAAAATGGTAAAATTGAACCTACCGCATCCGCGCTTATAAAAATTGCTGATTTTTTTGGAGTTTGTGTGGATTATTTATTAGGAAGACAAGATTGGTATTAAAAATGATTTATATTAATAATGAAATAGATTTTTATTTTTATAAAAAAGAACTAGAATATTTTATACTTGAACAGAAAAACATTATTCAAAACGAGTGGATTAAAAGAAAAATAAAACTACTCTACCGTGAGTTATATAATAACAATATTTTAACAGATTCTATAAATATAGAAGGAACCATGGAAACTTATACAATAAATGAAATGGTTATTGGCGACAGTTTTAATTATAGATATTGTTTTATTATTGATATAATAAAAAGTCGGCTTTCGCATTGTAAACGTGTAAGTTTGGGCTTGGATTTAAAAAACAATAAAGTCTATTGTAACAAAAAAGAAGTAGAATTCGTAACCTATAGCAATAACCAACTAAAAGCATCATACAATAAACTTGATAATATTTTAATAATTGACAATTTAACATCAACAAATAAATATATTGTAATAGATGGAAATCATAGAGTTAACTACCTATTAAAAAATAAATATGTGAATATTGATGCATATTATGTTCCTATTCAGGAACTTTACCTAAGCATGCGTACGAATTTTGAAGTATTTATGACAGTATTTCTTTATGATATATCAGAAATGTACTACAAAGAGCAATACGGATATAATGCACGAAGAATACTTAGGGAAACTAGCATTTACAAAAACATTTTTGATGAAATAATATATCAAAGGAAAAAAGTCATACGAACACTAGATAAATGTTCATATAAAAAATTCAAATTAAATAATAAATAGTATTGACAGTCTTTTTTTGGAGAATATAATTATTATAGAAACAAGGGTGATACCGATAACGGTTAACCAAAATCCTTAGTTATAAAAATAACCGCGACGTTGGAG
>CAKRAY010000227.1 GCA_934296355.1 uncultured Clostridia bacterium | reverse complement strand
TCATAAAACTCTTTAAAAGTAAGCGGATATATCCTTATTTCGTCGCCACGACCGCGAAATTCTGTCATAACGTCTTTTGATAGTAATTTAGAGTTACTTCCCGTAACATAAACGTCAACGTTAGGGTACTTCAAAAGACCGTTTAGCACTCCGTAAAGAGGTAGTGGCTTATCCCCTTTTAAATCTTCCCTTTTTATTGCGTATTGTACCTCGTCGATAAACACATAGTGCATATCATCGTTGTTTTTAAGTTTATCACGAATATATTCTGATAGTTTTTTAGGTTCACGAAACTCTTCGTTTTCATCGTCGTCAAGCGAAATTTTTATAATATTTTCTTCCGCAACCCCATGCTCGCGCAAATATTCATAGTAAATATTGAACAGCAGATAACTCTTCCCGGAACGACGGATACCGGTAACAACCTTTATCAAGCCATTTTCTTTACGGCTTATCAATTCTCCTAAATAATTTTCTCTTTTTATCGAATTCATTACAACACCTCGCTTGAAATTAAGTGGATATGTCAACCAACTTTCAAATGAATTATATCATTAACAGAAAAGAAAGTCAATGCGAAGCGACAAGTTTTATAGGTAAAATTGACGAATTATATTTGAAAGTGACTCACCTTTGCAACAAACTTTCAAACGATGATACTCCTTTTTTTGTCTTTTTCTTCCTGCGGGGTTGTAGCACGGGGATAGCCCTCTAAGTCAACGGTATTAAATCGCCGCGTTTTATTCGTATTAAGTCTTACCATTTCGGTAAGGCTTTCTCTTTATGCGAAGAAGAGATTATCGAAGCGCAAACCGCGCTTACAGAGGACGATCCTTCCGTCGAGGAAATCTGCGAAAGGGTGAACAAGGCGATGAACGAGAAGTATTCTCCCTCACCGTTATACTCACGATACAAAGAACTCGAAAAGGAATACCACGAAAACATATTAGCGTTGAGAGTCGGAGATTTTTACGAGGTACTCGGCGATAACGCGGTAAAGCTCGCGAACGAACTCGACCTTACTCTTACCGGCAGAGAAGCGGGGCTTCCCGAACGCGTGCCGATGATAGGCTTCCCCTATCACGCCGCGGAAAGATACTTTTCAAAAATCATTGCGCTCGGGTATAAAATATCCGTCTGCGAGGGTTTGAAGGAAAGCCCGAAAGAACAGCCCGCGCCGAGCATCGACTACGAAACGGGAGAGATATTATCGGAACGTCCTACCACCGAAACCCCGCTCGTGGAAACGCTCCGCGCCGTTCTCGGAGATTCGTTCGAGGTGGCGTTATGAAAGTCGATAGAATAAAGCCCGTACCTGAATACATACTCAAAAAGATTATTCGCTACGATAAATCCTCGTATCATATCCATAACGGCAACTCTCGGTTCTATTCGTACCTTTCCAAAAACGACGGGGAACTCGTAAAGATAACCGTTGCCGTAAAAAATCATAAAGGCAAAATCTTTGTAAAACAGGTTGCGATACACGGTTTACGCTCCGATAAATGCTTCGTTAAAGACCTCGTTTACTATACCATCGCGGGTTACGTCGTAGGTTGGCACGAAGAAGGCTTATCCCGCTACCCTAACCGGTACGAGGACGGGCGTTGGTATTTTGCCGAAGACAAATATTTCGATCCCTTCGCTCCTGTCGTGAACCGTGAGTATTTAGATAACTTCCCGAAGTATAGGTATTCCGCCGTTAATCTCTATCGAGGCGTGAATATACTCAAATACCTCCGTTACTACGAAAAGTACCCGCAGATAGAATATCTTACGAAAGCGGGGTTTACGGGATATATCTTTTCCGTACAGATTTTAAGGGAAATCGGCAAGAACAAACGCTTTTGCAAATGGCTTATGCAAAACCGCAGTGAGATTATCCGAAACGGGTATTACGTTGACGTTGTTCTGAAAGCGTTCAGGACAGGGCGAAATATAGACGAATTGCAACTGATACGCGAAAGCAAGTTATTTCTGCAACACGATTCGGGTCTACAAACTCTGCGGGAATATTATAAAAAAGATATCGAGAAACTTGTTTTATATATTCAAAAAC
>CAKRAY010000226.1 GCA_934296355.1 uncultured Clostridia bacterium | reverse complement strand
ATTGAGGGTATAATTGTATAAGATAAATAATCGTTTCTTCTGCGTTCATAATATCAGTCCATAGTAACGGCTATTTCTTTTAACGTATTTCGTTCGTCTTTTAGGCAAGCGTAAAAGCATTCCGCTATTTCGTTTCTTATTATAATAAAAAATAAATATAGGGAGGACGGAGATTCTTTTCGATTACCGTAACAGTAAAAATGCCGGTAACGTGCAATAGAGGGAAAACCCTGTATCGCACGTTATTTTTGTATATCGTTAAGTATCATTGTAATATGTTTTTAGAGAATCGTCAGCAAAAATGCGGTTTTTTAAAAGGGTTTAACGATAATTATAGAGGAATAAAAATATCTAAAAGAATAAAATTCGTGCCACTACGGAACCGAAGGCTACCCTTACACCGCACAAAAAAAGAGTAATTTGCGAAACAGTTACCGACATCGCGGAATGTTCTGGAGTCAGAAAGTATTGAATTACATAGACGAAAAACTATCATTAACGTGGTCGCCGGAACAAATAGCAAATACTCCGTGTGAGTTAAAAATGCCGTCTTTTAAGACAATATACCGATGGATAGACGAAAGATATTTAAAGTCTACGTTAAAAAACCTAAGAAGAAAAGGAAAAACGAGAAAAAGATTAGGAAACGGCGGAAGATTTACGACAGGCAAATCCATAAGAAAAAGAGATAGAAGCGTATATACAAGGAAAGAGTTCGGGCATTGGGAAGCAGATACGGTGGTAAGCGGGCAAGGAAAAACAAAGGCATGTTTTGCAACGTTGGCGGAAAGGAAAACGAGATATTACATAGCGGTAAAAATACCGAATCGAAACGGCGAAACAATGGCAAACGCAGTCGTAAAGGCGTTGTCGGCATTGCCGAAAGGAGCGGTAAAGACAATTACTTGCGACCGAGGAAGCGAGTTTGCAGGATGGAGAAAGATAGAAAAAGAGTTGCATTGTAGCATGTATTTTGCCGACCCGTATTGCGCATGGCAGAAGGGAACGAACGAAAACCTGAACGGGTTATTGAGAGAGTTTTATCCCAAAGGGCACAATCTTGAGAGAGTTTCCGAAAAAACGTTAAAAAAGAATCTGGCGTTAATTAACGCCAGACCCAAAAAAGTTTTACATTACCAAAAACCTGTAGATTTATTTAACTTTTTTCTTTCTAAGTGTTGCTCTTAGTTTGACAATTCATCGTTATATAATGTATTGTTTTATTCGTAAAGTTTGGTCGCGGTGGAGTAAAGAGCCTTAACGTTGTTTGCGAGAAGATCTCTTACCGTTTTATAACCGCTTTCTCCGAGAGAATCGATAAGGCTTTGTCTTTCCGCCTTAGCCGCTTCGTACGCGGTGCGATAGGTTTCTCTCATCGCTTCTTTCTCTTTGTCGGAAAGTTTGGAGTTATATTTCTCCACGCCTGCGAGCGCGTGATACTTGTCGCCGAGAACAATCGCTCTTTCCGCGTTTTCGAGTTTGTTTTTAGCGGTTTCGGAAACAGCCTTTTTAGCCTCGTCGTCGAGCGCGTCGTAAGCCTTTCTTGCTTCCGCAACGGTATCCTTAAACTCGTTGTCTTCGGTATAATCGAGCGAAGTCGCGATATTGTTGATAGCCTCTACCGCAACGTTTGCGCGGTCCGCCGCGAGCATAACGCCCGCAACCTTGCCGTAAGGCAGATAGAAGAGGTCGTTTTCGCCGTCGTCATCGGTATCTTCCGCAACGACTTCCGCATCGAGGTTCGTAAACCATACGTAAGAACTGCCGATCGTTGTGGTATCGAGATAGAAAGCGTAGGTCTTGCCGCTTACGGTAACGAGTTCCGGAGCATACCAGGAAGTGTTTACCGACCCGCGGGAAACTCTTTCCGTTTTCGCTTTTTCGTCGTTAGCCTTAACGCGCGCGAGTTCGCCGCTTGCGTTGTAATAATAAACGTAATCGCCGTTAACGAACGCGAGCGAGGAAATATCGTCCGCCGCAGCCACGGTCTGTTTTACTTCCTTTTCGTTGCCGACGAGCGTGGATTTAACCACCTGCTTAGCGTCGGAATCGTAGAAATAAAC
>CAKRAY010000225.1 GCA_934296355.1 uncultured Clostridia bacterium | reverse complement strand
GTAATGTAATGCCCCCTTGCGATTGGTACCGTTATCTTAACGGCTTCCTTGTAAGTCGGTGCTTCGGCGGTTAACAGCGCGCATTAGCACAAAAAAAAGAGGTCTTGCAAGACCTCTTTTTGACTGATATAAGCGCCCGCCGAACGTTTGGCGCCGGGTCTCTTAGTACCCGTTCGGATTATTAGACTGCCAGCACCAAAGGTCTCTGCACATATCTTCGAGATTATGCGTGGCGACGAAACCGAGTTCGCGTTTCGCTTTGTCGCAGTTTGCGTAACATTCCGCGACGTCGCCGCTTCTTCTGGGCGCGATTTTATAGGGGATATCGTGTCCGCAGGCTTTGGAGAAGGCTTTGACCATATCGAGGACGGAGTAACCCACGCCCGTGCCGATATTGTAGATTCCCACGCCTACTTCGTCGATATGTTCGAGCGCTTTTATGTGCGCTTCCGCAAGGTCTACGACGTGGATATAATCTCTTACGCCGGTTCCGTCGGGAGTGGGATAATCGTTGCCGAAAACGTTCAAATAGGGAAGTTTTCCTACGGCGACTTGCGCTACGTACGGCATAAGGTTGTTGGGGATACCTTGCGGGTCTTCGCCGATTCTTCCGCTTTCGTGCGCGCCGACGGGGTTAAAGTAACGTAAAAGCATAATATGCCATTCGTGGTCGGCGGCGTAGAAGTCTTGGAACATTCTTTCGCCCATAAGTTTGGTTGCGCCGTAAGGATTGGTTACGCCGCCCGTAGGACATTCTTCGGTAAGGGGAAGAGTTTTCGGCGTGCCGTATACGGTTGCGGACGAGGAGAAAACGATTTTTTTGCAACCGAACTCCGACATCGTTTCCGCAAGCGCAAGGTTGCTGCCCAAGTTGTTATCGTAGTAGAGCATAGGCTTACGGCAACTTTCGCCCACCGCTTTCAATCCCGCAAAGTGGATTACCGCGTCGATTTTATGCTCTGAAAAAATTCTTTTAAGTATTTCGCGGTCGCGACAATCGCCTTCGTAAAAAGTGATCGGTTTTCCCGCAAGTTCTTCCACTCTGCGTACGCTCTCTTTGGAACTGTTGCAAAGATTATCGAGTACGACTACGTCATAACCCTTTTGTAAAAGTATTAAGTTCGTGTGGCTGGCGATATAACCCGCGCCGCCCGTGACGAGTATTTTCATAGTAAAGTAACCTCCTTTTAGGTGTCTTTATTAAATTATAGCACAAGCTCGGAAAAAAAATAAAGGTTTTTACCTAAATTATTTTTACGAAGACCGTTTTATGCTAATTTTTTGTCGTTTATGGGCTGTTTTTAAGTTAGTTTTAACATTTTTGGCTAATATGATTTCTTAAATGAAATGTTTACTTAGAATTAAGTAAAAAGGAGTAAGAAAAATGGATAATTTTAAGAGTATCGTTAAAAGAATCAAGTGGGAAACCGTTCTAATGGCTTTGACCGCGATTATCGTCGGTATCGCGTTTATCGCCGCCCCGGCGTCTTCGGGCGCGGTAATCGTTTATTTGGCGGGCGCGTTGTTACTGTGTATCGGAATCTACTGTTTTGTTAAATTCTTTACCATGCGTTTTACCCTTCCCGGGTTTATGTTTGCCGGCATTATTCTTATGCTGGTAGGTATCTTTTTCCTCGTGCGCCCCGGCGTGGTGCAAGGCGTGCTTACCGTGTTGTTCGGCGTTTATCTTATTCTCGACGGTTTGTTCAAAGTTCGCGAGGGTATCGAATGCGTTCGTTTACACGTTAAAGGCAGTTGGTCTATGTTCGTTCTCGCCGCGGTTACCGTGGTTCTCGGACTGCTCGTTATGTTCGGAACGTTTGCCGATATTATGATAATTGCGGGAACTTCCCTTATTATCGACGGAGTTATGGATATCTTTACGACGATTTACCTAAGCGCGTACGTCCATAAAGCCAAACGTACCGTAAAGAAAGCGGTCGAAGACAATTCCGTTCCCGTAACCGACTATAAAATCGAAGATGACAAATAATCGCGATTAGCGAAAATAAAAACGGCAAAGAAACACTTTATTGCGTTTATTCGATAAATTGTAAAAAAAATATATTGAAAAGCGTCTCCGAAC
>CAKRAY010000224.1 GCA_934296355.1 uncultured Clostridia bacterium | reverse complement strand
GTAAGGTACGTAACGGCTTCCTTATTAGTCGGTACCAAGGGGGAAACAAATGGAATTACACAAAGAAAGAGGTCGCATTAACGACCTCTTTTGACTGTAATGTAATGCCCCCTTGCGACTGGTACCGTTATCTTAAAAAATGAAATTACACAAAAAAAGCAAGGGAGTTTCCCTTGCTTTTTGATTGTAATGTAATGCCGCCTTGCGACTAGCGCCGCCTTATTTGGCATATTCAACGCTTCTCGTTTCTCTAATAACGTTGACTTTAATTTGACCGGGATATTCGAGTTCGGCTTCTAATTTCTTCGCTATTTCTTTTGCGAGGAATACCGTTTTTGCGTCGTCTACCTGTTCGGGTTTTACTATAACTCTTATTTCCCTACCTGCTTGTATTGCGTAACTTTGTTCTACGCCTGCGAACGAATTTGCCAGACTTTCCAATTTTTCCAAACGCTTTACATAATTTTCAAGACTTTCTCTTCTCGCTCCGGGTCTTGCTCCGCTGATTGCGTCCGCAGCCTGTACGATAATGGCTTCGAGAGTTTTCGGTTCTACGTCGCCGTGGTGCGCCTCGATTATATGAACGATATTTTCTTTCTCTTTGTATTTACGGGCAAGGTCTACGCCTATTTGAATATGCGTTCCTTCATATTCGTGGTCTACCGCCTTACCTATATCGTGTAATAATCCCGCGCGCTTAGCGACTTTTACGTCCGCTCCTAATTCTTGCGCCATAAGTCCCGCTAAGAAACATACTTCCATAGAATGGTTCAGTACGTTTTGTCCGTAACTTGTACGATATTTCAATCTTCCGAGAAGTTTTACGAGTTCCGGATGAATTCCGAAAATGCCGGCGTCGAATACCGCTTGTTCGCCCGCTTCCTTTATCTCGTTATCTATCTCGCGACGAACTTTATCCGCTACTTCTTCGATTCTGCCGGGATGAATTCTACCGTCGCTGACGAGTTTTTGGAGCGTGAGCCTTGCTACTTCTCTTCTTACCGGGTCAAATCCCGTGAGAGTAACTACGTCGGGCGTATCGTCGATTATTACGTCTACTCCCGTTACGGACTCGAACGCTTTAATATTTCTACCCACTCTTCCGATGATTCTTCCCTTCATTTCTTCACTGGGAAGTTCTACGACGCTGACCGTCGTTTCCGCGGCTTGGTCAACCGCGCATCTTTGAATAGCGAGTCCGACTATGTTCTTCGCTCTCTTTTCTCCTTCCTCTTTGGCTTTCGCTTCGATTTCCTTAACTATACCCGCCGCCTCGTTTTGCGCCTCTTCGGTAATTTCAGATATGAGTAACTGTTTCGCTTCTTCTCTGCTTATTCCCGCTACTCTCTCTATCTCCTTTACTATATTACCTCTAAGAACTTCGATTTCTTCTTGCTTCTTCTCTAATTCTTTTTGTTGGGCGTCGATTTGCGCGCGCTTTTGGTCTATATCTTCGATTTTTACGTCGAGTATACTCTCTTTCTTCGCAAGTTGATCTTCACGTTGATTTAGTCTGTTCTCGGTTTTTTGAATTTCTACGCGTCTGAGTTTGGTTTCTCTTTCAAATTCGTTACGCAATCTGAGTTGCTCTTCTTTTGCTTCCAATATGGCTTCTTTTCTTAACGACTTCGCTTCTTGTTTAGCGTCTTCTATAATTCTCGCCGCTTCTTCTTTGGACGCGCCCACTTTCTTGCTTATCCATTGTTTGTAAATGAATAATCCCGCAAACGCTCCTATTATTAAAGCACCTATCGGAAGACAAACGCATAAAGCAACTACCCCGCCGCTCGATAAAGCGGAAAGATTGCTTAACATGGTTTGAATTTACCTCCTATTTATATTTTAAGTTACATTATCTATATAAAAAACGTTCGTTCGCATTTCGTTGTTTTATAAGACAACTTATTATACATTATTTTGCGATGTAAGTCAATACATAAAATATCGGTGCCAGTCGTTCGTCGGCAACGTGTGACGTTGCATCCAATCTACGCGAATAGGCGGTATTCTTGTTTAAGCGTATAGCCACGTATGAGCATAACACGCGAAGCCTCGACTTTTCCTTTGTGCTAATGCGTACTGTTAACCG
>CAKRAY010000223.1 GCA_934296355.1 uncultured Clostridia bacterium | reverse complement strand
GTATAAGGCGATAGTCGAATTTGAAGGTAAAACAAAAAAAGACTTGTATAATTCTTTGTTATAAAATATAATGGAAATGATAGTTAGTCAACGAACCATATATAATGAAATCGAAGTAATTATATCGCGTACTCTTGTTCTATTGGGAGAAAAAATCAATGTTGGACGCAAACTTTTATAAATCGCAAGGGTTTTACCCGTCTATAGATAAAAATCTATACGACGAAAAAAAACTAAATAAAGTTGCCGACGATATCATAAAAGTTGTGGGAAATAAAACGAAATATACAGTTTCGGACGCGGTTAGGTTCTTCAAAACTAAATATCATGCGTTTCAGGTTCCGTGGAATTATTTGTTAAATTATATTGACGGAACGACTATCGATACTTTTTATGAGAACGCACATTTTAATGACGATGAAATATCTCCCTTTGATTATAGCGGTAACGATAAGCATAAGAACGTAACTCTTGTTATTGATTTAATTTATAATAAAGAGTTACGCAACGAATACCCTATTATCGAACAAACGGAAGCGGCAAGGTTGAAGTTGAAAAAAACAGGGCAAAGAATCTCGGTATGTCAAAACGATTTTATAGTTATAGGTTCTTTCGATACCGAAAAAATCGAGTCAATGTTTACGCACAGTAACATTGACGATATAAACTATGCAATCGCATATTTTTTTCTACGCTCTTGACCGAACCGAAAATCTTTTGTTATACTGATTTTTATAAGAAGAACAAAATAAAATATTAAAAAAGGTGGTTTATGGCTAAGTTTTTCAAGAAACTCGTGGACAACGCCGGCGGCAAGAAGGTCAGTATTCTCGATATGCTTGCGCTCGGTATAGGCGACTTCGGTTACAGCATAGTGAGTTGTACCGTGGCGACGTATATAGTTTCGTTCGGAACCATGGCTCTTCCCGGGGTGGGAACGGGGTTGAAACTTATCGACTTTTCCGTTTTGATGGCGATTGCCGTTGGTATAGCGGTGGTTTGCGACGCCATAAGCGACCCGATAATGGGATATATATCGGATAACTTCCATAGTAAAAAGTTCGGCAAAAGGCATTTATTTATGCTAATCGGCTTAATCGGAATGATGGGTACGGCTCTTGCCGTATGGTACGTACCCTATCAAAATATGGGCGCGATAGGAACGTTTGTTTGGTTCGCCGTATTTTTAATTCTTATAAGAACGTTCAATACCATGTATTATACGCCCGTAGGCGCGTTGAGCGTAGAAATCAGCAACGACTATAACGAGAGAACCACTATCCAAGCGGTAAGGTCGGTTTTCTACATAATCGGAATGTTGCTTCCCGTGGTGCTTATGGGTTCGTTTCAAAATAGATACGCGGGAACGTATGAGATAGGGTATCTCGGCAGTAAGTTTATCAATCCTTTTACTTTGCAGCCGATAGAACATTTTAAGCGAATAGAGGAGTATGCCGCTTGCCATAACGCCGAACTCGTCGCGTTCGCGCAAACCGATTCGAGCGCGTACTGGGATAGCGTAAACAACACTTTCAATTCGGCGTGCGTAACCGATTATCTTACTTCAATCGGGTTGGAGTTCAGAAAAGGTCAAATGATAGCGGCGGGTTATCAGGTTTTCGCCATTGTCGGCACGGCGATTTGCATACTTTGCACGGCGTTCATTATGGGAATTACCAATAAATACATAGCCGTAATGCGCAAGCGCGAAGAGGAAGAGGCGGAAAGAAGCGGTAAAAAAATTACCGAAGAAAAACGCAAAATTACTCGGGAAGAGTGCAAACGAGAACTCGTTGCCGAAGGCGTGGAAAATCCTAAGAAATGCGAGATAAATAAAAGGCTACGCGTAAACCGCGAAAAAGCGGGTCAAATAACCATGGGCGCGGTATTCAGAAACTTCTTCGACACGTTTAAGGTTAAAGAAATGCGCATCATATCGATAGGTTACGTCGTGGCGATGATGAGCGCGACGCTGATAATAAACTTAGGCTTTAACGTTTTTACGTTTACGTTCGACCTTACCAATACGCAAATGTACGTTCTTATGGGCGCGTTACTGCTTTGCACCATAGCCAGTCAGTTGGTTTGGGGTAAACTCGC
>CAKRAY010000222.1 GCA_934296355.1 uncultured Clostridia bacterium | reverse complement strand
CGATGAAAAGTTTCTTATGCTTAGCGAAGAACGCGCCGACTTTCTTTGCGCAGTTTTTCGCTTTTTGCAAGCCGCCGCCCGAAGCGTTGCCGGCTTTGTAGCCGCATTTTGCGCAAAACTTCGCGCCGTTAAGTTCATTCCCGCACACGGGGCATGTGGCCGACATTTTCAGTCGTTTACCGCAATTAGGGCAAAACGCGTCCATTGACGACACGGGTCGTCCGCAACTCGGACAAGTGTTGTTTGAATACATTACTATATTCCTCCTTACTATTTTTTTTCGGCGTAAGCCGAGATTTACATAGTTTCGGGTACAAAAAAAAGTACCGCTTCAAGCGAAACGGTACTGTAGTTATGCACGATTTCGCTTGTTTGCAATACAACTCCTACTAATATTGAAATATCGTGGAATACGCGAAAATAGCGCACCTCTACCGAGACTGCACACGTATTTCAATATTAAGTTGTATTGCAAACCCATAATAGCACAACCGAGAGAGATTTGCAAGGTTTTTTATATTGCAATTTTGTATGGAAATACGGCGGTTATATATTCGCATAAGGGAAATAAAAACGTCTATTTTCGCTCGGCGCGAATAGGATAATAGTAACGATAGGTGACTATGGAACACACTTTACATTACGAAAAGAACAAAATAACCGTTTGCGGCGTGACCAAGGTCGATTATTTCGAGCCGGACCGCGCGGCGATAAAACTTACCGATAACTACCTTAATATAAAGGGCAGTAATTTTACTATGGAAGAGATGTCGCTTTCGAGCGGAAAAATTACCTTTACGGGTACTATTTTGAACCTGACTTATCAAACCAAGTACGAAAAATCCTCCTTTATTAAAAGTCTGTTCAAATGATAGATACCGCATCGCAACCCCTTATCGCTCTGTACTTTCTCCTTGGCGGAGCGATAGGGTACGCTGTATATGAGTTTTTATACGGAATTAAAAAACTCTTTCCGCTAAAAATCGTCGAGTTTTTCGCGGACTTCTTCTCCGTCGTATCTTGCGGCGCGATTTTTTTGTATATTTGTAAAAAGTTCAATTACGGGCGCGTGCTTCCGTACGAGTTTATAGCGTTTTTTGTCGGAATGTTACCGATAAGACTGTTGTTAAAGAACACTTTGCGCCGCGAGTTCGAGAAAATATTGCTTAGTATGCGTAGGAAGATTTTGGAAACGGCAGAAAGTTTGAATAAGGCGAGAGAGGAACGCCACAATAAACAAAGGCGGAGGAAAAATGAGAAAGAAAGAAAACGAGAATTACGACGTAGTAAAGAAAACGAACGCAAGAGAAACGACGGAAAGACCCGTTATAGACGTGGACGAAACGACGAAAAACGAGTCGAACGTAACGGGATGCGGGTGTCGAGCGCAAAGCCGACAAACGGAAGAAAGAACTTGCGAGTGCGAGGAAAACGGCGTGTTCGAAGGCAAAGAGGACTTGCTTAACAAATACGGTAGAAGCGATTTGTTAGAAAAAGTTACCGAAGAAGAGTTACAAGAAATCTATCGTAACGCTTGTTTGGGCAAAGAGAGCGTAGAGATACTGCGACCTTTGTCGGAAGATAGAAGATTCCGTAACTTATTGCTTCATCAATATAAAGAATACGCTAAAATAACGAAAGAAATCGAAATCTTCGCCGGAGAAAACGGGATCGATATTAAAGGTTCTAGTTTCTTTGCGAGAAGTATGATGTATATGACTACCAATATCAACACTTTGTCGGATAGGTCTAATTCCAAATTGAGCGAAATAATGATTCAAGGCATTAACATGGGCATAATATCTACTACGAAAGTGGTAAACAAACTCCACGACGAGGGTAGAGAATGTCCGCTTGCTTCGGAGTTGTTGAAACTTTTGGATAAGAACCTTGCCGAAATGAAGGTATTCTTATAAAAGTATTCTTGTAAAAAATTAAACTAATATCCCCCTTGTAAACTATATATATAATATACCATATAAAGTTTACGTTAAAAAAAACGCGTTTTGCTTAATGAGGAAACTTGTTGTAAGACGTGTTTTTTTTGCAACGTACGCCCGGCAACGCAACGTACGCCAGGCAACGTGTGACGGCAACGTACGCACGTTGCATCGCA
>CAKRAY010000221.1 GCA_934296355.1 uncultured Clostridia bacterium | reverse complement strand
TTCCGAAGTAAATGAAGCAATGGTCTTACTCGTTCTTTCTTTCAAATCGTCAAAAATCAATTCAACTTCCATTATATCGTATGCCATGACAAATAATCTCCTAAATTTTTTATATTTTACAAATGTAAAAGACTGCTTACAAAGACTTTAACACCGTGTTTCGACGAACGACTACGTTTGCGATTTAAAAGATATTACCGCAAAAACATTTTTTCGTCTCGCGCGATATAATTATAACATATAAAATGTATTTTTTCAATATATTTTTTACCTTAAATAATCGATGGTTTTTGAGAATCTTCCTATACCGGATATTTTGTATTTTTGTAGCACACGCTACGTTTTTACCATAGTATCGAATGATTCTCAAAATTTTGTTATGCTTTAATGGTCGTTCCTATCTTTTCGCCACGCAAAACTCTTACTATGCTGTTTTCTTCTTCCAAGCCGAACGCGATGATGTCAATATTGTTATCCATACATAAACTTACGGCGGTAGTGTCTAATGCCGTAAGACCTTTTTGTATATATTCCATATAAGTTAATTCATCGTACTTCTTTGCGTTCGGATTCTTCTTAGGATCGGAGTCGTAGATGCCGTCGATATTTTTAGCCATAATCAAAACGTCGGCCTGTATTTCCGCCGCTCTTAACGCCGCGCCGGTATCCGTTGAAAAATAAGGATTTCCGGTTCCGCATGCAAAGATAACGACTCTGCCTTTTTCTAAGTGTCTTAACGCTTTGCGAAGTATATATGGTTCCGCAACTCTTTGTATCGTTAAAGCGGTTTGAACGCGCGTTTGAACGCCTATATGTTCTAAAGCGTCTTGTAACGCTAAAGAATTGATTACCGTGGCAAGCATTCCCATGTGGTCGGCTGTCGTTCTATCCATATCGGTTCCTTGCCTTCCGCGCCAAAAGTTTCCGCCGCCGACTACTATACCGATTTGCACGCCTTCTTCAGCCGCGGTTTTAATTTGCGTTACCACGTTATTTATTGCGGCGTTGTCGAGTCCGAAACCGTTTTTTCCCGCAAGCGCTTCGCCGCTTAGTTTCAATAATGCTCTTTTATATAACATAAATCCTCCGTGAATAGCGTTTAATTTCAAAAAAAGGAATGTCAAACTTGACATTCCTTTTTGTTAATCATAATCGATTATTTCGCTTTATTTTGAGCCTTAGCGACTTCCGCGTTGATTTCGTCCGCAAAGTTTTCGTTTTTCTTTTCAAGTCCTTCTCCCATTTCGAAACGAGCAAATCTTCTAATAGTGATTTTTTCGCCGATGGAACCAATCGCTTCGGTAACGATTTGACCGATAGTCTTAGAAGGATCTTTAACGAAGTCTTGCTCTATTAAGCAAACTTCTTTGTAGTACTTTTGCACTCTTCCTTCTACCATTCTGTCAACGATAGCAACAGGCTTACCCTCGTTAATCGCTTGCGCTCTAAGAATTTCTTTTTCGTGTTCTAACTCAGCGGTAGGAACTTCTTCCTTATTAACATATAAGGGTTTAGCCGCCGCGATTTGTAACGCGATGTCATGAGCCAACGCATGGAACTTGTCGCTGTTTGCAACGAAATCGGTTTCGCAGTTAACTTCAACCATAACGCCGATTTTACCGTTCATGTGAACGTAGGTTTCAACGATACCTTCGCTTGCGATTTTACCCGCGCGCTTTACAGCGGTAGCAATTCCCTTTTCGCGTAAAAATTCAATTGCCTTTTCCATATCTCCGTCAGTAGCAACGAGCGCTTTTTTGCAGTCCATCATTCCTACGCCGGTCTTTTCTCTTAATGCTTGTACGTCTTTAGCGGTAAATGCCATATAAATAACCTCCGTTAATCTTTATTATTCTGCTGCTTCGGTAGCAACTGCTTCTTCTTTAGCGGGTTCGGCAACTTCTTGTTTGCCTTCTTTCGCTTCGATTACTGCATCGGCCATAACGCCCGCGATAAGTTTGATAGCGCGGATAGCGTCGTCGTTACCGGGAATTACGTAATCTACGTCGTCGGGATCACAGTTCGTGTCTACAAGACCGACAATCGGAATTCCGAGCGCTCTCGCTTCTTTTACGGCAAGATGTTCTACTTTAAGGTCTACTACGAACAACGCGCCGGGAAGTTCACGCATATTCTTGATGCCGCCGAGGTTGTTTTCCAAAACGTCT
>CAKRAY010000220.1 GCA_934296355.1 uncultured Clostridia bacterium | reverse complement strand
CCGTTAAAAAGCGTCAAGAAACTCGCGCCCGTGCCGGTAGTGCCTTTGCAGCCTAAAAGTTTTAAGTTTTTCAAAACGTGGTCGACGTTTTCCAAGTCGAAAACCAAATCTTGAATCCAAAGCGTCGCTCTCTTGCCCACGGTCGTAGGCTGCGCGGACTGAAAATGCGTATACGCAAGCGTGGGGATACCCTTATTTTTCGCCGCAAAGTTCGAAACGGCGGCGATACAGTTAACCAAGAGCGTTCTTATGCGAAGCAAACCTTCTTTCATTACGATAATATCGGTGTTGTCGCCTACGTAGCACGAAGTCGCGCCGAGGTGTATTATCGGCTTCGCCTTAGGGCATAAGTCGCAATACGCTTTCAAATGCGCCATTACGTCGTGACGAATTTTGCCTTCGTACTCCGCGACCTTCTCGTAGTCTATATCGTAAATATGGCTTTTCATTTCCGCGATTTGCTCGTCGGTAATGTCGAGTCCGAGTTCTTTTTCGCTTTCAGCCAAAGCAATCCAAAGTTTGCGCCAAGTGGAGAACTTTTTATCGGAAGAAAAAATTCTTTTCATTTCGTCGCTCGCGTAACGCAAGCAAAGCGGGTTTTCGTAAAATTCTGCCATATCTTTTTTCCTTCGCTAAAAAAATGTTTCGGAAAACCGCCTATGCGTTCTTCCCGATTACAGTAAAGAATTATATCATTTTTTAATGTGCGTAGCAACTCTATGAAACTCTTTTTCGCTTGCTTAAACACATTTTTTCGCGGCGAATGGCGGCGCGACGCTATTTTTAATTAAAAAAGGAAAAAACCGTTTACAAAAATCATAGAATATGTTATCATTATTTTCACATAATTAAAACAAAACTATTCGTAGTTTAATTTGAAGGAGACAAATGTTAGATCCAGATCCCGACCCTGACAGTAACAATATTATATTGTCGTCGATTTTTATCGTTTTGCTAGTTCTTCTCTCGGCATTCTTTTCCGCCACGGAGACGGCGTTCAGTTCAGTAAACAAAACCAGATTAAAACTTAAAGCGCAATCGGGTAAAAAAGGCGCGATAAACGCCTTGAAACTTGCCGAGAATTTCGATAAACTTTTATCTACCATTCTCGTAGGTAACAACATCGTCAATATAACGATGTCGGTGCTTTTCAATAATGTTTTCGAGCAAGCGATTCCCGACAACCCCGCCGTAAGCGGTATCGTTTCGGTTGCGGTTTCCACCGCGATAGTACTTACTTTCGGAGAAATTACCCCGAAGATGATCGCCAAAGAAAACGCGGTTTCTTTATGTATCGTATCCGGATATCCGATAAAGCTTATAATGTATATACTTTATCCGATAACGATAATTTTTAGCGGACTGAAATTTTTACTGCGTAAAATCTTCAAGAGCAAGGAAGAAGTCATTACCGAAGAAGAACTGCTTTCCATCGTCGAAGAGGCGCAAGAAGACGGTTCTCTCGACGCGCAAGAAAAGCAACTTATCTCCTCCGCAATCGAGTTCGACGACGCGGAAGTGGAAGATATACTCGTGCCGAGAGTTAACGTAATAGCCGTTCCTCTCGATATGCCGATGGAGCAAATCAAAAAATTATTCCTCGAATACAACTTTTCTCGTATGCCCGTTTATTCGGGAACGATAGATAACTTCGTGGGAATGATACACAACATGGATTTCTTTACCGCGCTCGAAAAAGGCGAAACCTCGATAAAGAACTACGTCACGCCCGTCGCAGTCGCTACGGCGCACATGAAAATATCGTCCTTACTTAAAAGCATGCAACGGCAAAAGGTTCACATGGCTATCGTGGTGGACGAATACGGCGGCAACCTCGGTATCGTAACTCTCGAAGATATTCTCGAAGAACTTGTTGGAGAAATTTGGGACGAACACGACGAAGTGACCGAATACTTCACGCAAATCGACGAAAACAACTACGTTGTCGACGGCAGAGCGGAACTCGACGATTTCTTCGAAAAATTCGGTTTCGATAAGGAAGAAAGCGAAAAATACGATTCGCAAACCGTAAGCGGTTGGGTTTCGGAACAAACCGGCGAACTCCCGAGAAAGAACCTCACGTTTAATTACGGTCCGCTTACCGTAACGGTAGACAAAATTACTTCGCACCGCATACACACGGTTAAGGTGAAAATAAATCCGCAACCCGCGCCCGAAGATAAAGACAGAGATAGAGAC
>CAKRAY010000219.1 GCA_934296355.1 uncultured Clostridia bacterium | reverse complement strand
GCTTCCGTACGCAACGGAAATCTTCTTGTACTCCTTCACTACGTCGCCGTCTTTTAAGTAAAAATAAACGGTACGCGGATTGTGAACGGTGGCGATTTTATAAGAAGCGGTTTTTACCACGTTTTTATCCTTTACTACGCCGTTTAAGCGCACTACCACGGTGTAATTCTTCTCCGCTTCCAATTCGACCGTACGATTATTGCTTACCGAAAGAGAATTGTTGTTTTCGTCGTATACTCTTACCGTCACGCTGAGATTGTACTTGTTTTTTTTATTCTCGTAATCGGGAATCGAATAACGCAAGGTATTCTCCCCTACGGGCGCGTCCGTCACGTCCTCTGTTTCGATAATCAAATCGTCGAACGAGTTGGAACAAGCCGCGAGCGAAAACATTGTCGAAATCAGCGCGATAACGAATAGCAGCATTATTAACTTCTTTTTCATATTTAATATTATACTATAATTGTCTTTCTATGTAAATATTTTTAAGACTAAATAAAATAAGCCCTATCGCCAGGAATAAAAAACTTCCCCCGAAAACAAATGTTTTTCGGGGGAAGTTTTCGCTTTGTTATTTTGTTCCGTTACTCGGCGACCACGTTAATGGTAACTTTCGCAATCGTTTGGTTATAGCACCAAACATCAACGGTATAGGAACCCAAACTCTTAATTGCGCCCGGCAAAGTGATTTTCTTCTTATCCACGGCGAAGCCGAGATCGTTAAGCGCTTTCGCCACGTCCATAGTGGTTACGCTGCCGTACATTTTACCGTCGTTGCACTTCATCGGCACGGTAACCGACGTACCGTTCAACTTCGCGTGCAGCGCGAGCGCGGCGGCTTTTTCTTCCGCTTTGCGCTTTTGCTCGTTGGCAATTTTTTGATTGCGTTCGTTTTGCGCGTCCTTAGTCGCTTTTATAACCATCTTTTTGGGAATAAGAAAGTTTATGGCGTAGCCGTCGTTTACTTCCACAATATCGCCTTTCTTACCCATCGCTTTTACGTCTTGCAAGAGAATAACTTTCATACAAAAATCCTCCTTTATTTTCTTTACATTATATATTAACGGACACGCTTTGTCAAACGTAGGCGCATTTTTTGAATAAAAGCAAAGTTTAATTATATACTAACGATACGATAAGGAGAAAATATATGATACAACTTAAATGTACTACTTCTAACTGTCAACACAACTTGAAATGCCATTGTAACTCGGGCGTAATAACCGTTTCCGATAAGGGAACGTGTCTAAGCAAAATCAAACGCGCAGGCGGCGCGCTCGAACAAACTTTTAGAGAACTCGAAGCGAGCGACGAATTCTTGAACGACGCGCCCTCTCAAGTAAAATGCGACGCTCAATGTATCTACAACGTAGACAACTATTGCGGCGCGACGAGCATTCTCGTAAAAGATATGCTTATGGGTACGAGATGCGCCACCAGAATTAAGTAAGGCGCATTCTACGTTTAGCCGAATTTATCTACTTTCGAGCGTTTTTCGGGATACGGGCAAAAACCGCCCGCTTTACCGAAAAACGCTCGAAACGTTAAAACCCTTTTTGACCGACTTTTCGGGTAGTTGTGAGCAGACGATTTTATCGTTACAATATGTAGTGGTAATAATTCACAAAAAAAATCTTTTTTCGACAATACGTTTTACAAATTTCAAAAAAAAAAGTATAATCTAATAACACTATGGTAGACGAAGATATAAAAACAAAACTACTTATACTCTTTATTCTCGAAAAATACGAAACCCCTATAAGTCAAGATATTCTCACGCAAATGTGTTGCGTAGACAATAATTGGGTTCCGTACTTTTGTTTTGCTCATTTTGTGGACGAACTCGCGGGCGCAAGATTCATTTTCCGTAAACCCGACCCGAGAAACACCGACGATAATCTTCTCACAATAAGCGAAGACGGAAAAATATGTTTGAGTTACTTTTACAGTAGCATATTCAAGTCCGTACGCGACGACGTAACCGAATACATACGCAACAACAAACTACGTTATCGCAAAAAGCAAGAATTCATTTGCGTTCCCGAAGAAAACGCGGACGGAACGTATACCGTGCGTTGTATCGTTCTTAACGGCGAAATAACCATGTTCGAACTGAAATTCAACGTTCCCACTAAAGCGAAAGCGAACAGTGTTGCGGCAAAATGGCAAGAAGCCGCTCCCGAAGTATACAGGACTTACGT
>CAKRAY010000218.1 GCA_934296355.1 uncultured Clostridia bacterium | reverse complement strand
ACTTCGCTCTTCTTACTTTACCCTTTCTAACGATTTCGATATGGTCGATTTTCGGAGAATGTAGCGGGAACGTTCTTTCAACGCCTACTCCGAAAGACATTCTTCTTACCGTAAACGTTTCTCTGATAGAGCCGTTTTTACGAGCAATACAAACGCCCTCAAAAGCTTGAAGTCTTTCTCTCGTTCCTTCAACAACCTTAACGAAAACCTTAATGTTATCGCCAACTCTGAAAGCGGGTAAATCCGTTCTCAATCCCTCTGCTTCGATTACATCGATGATGTTTGCCATGACTTAACCTCCATAAATGCATAAACGACATTCGTACAGGTCAGATTTTTTGCGTAAGCCAAAAAAAATTTTTACGCAATTCCTGCATAGGACTGTCGCAAGTCTATGATATAATAACAAATATTAAAAAATAAATCAACTAAATTATCGCGATATTTGACAATAATCGTTATCTAAAAGATTTTTCCTTTTGTTTGCAAGCATTTTTCTAAGAAAAACTTAATTTCGATTACCACCTTGCGTAAAAAGCGTTTGCTATATGCGTTACCGTCGATGAAACGATTCCGATAACGTCGTATCTGTAACTCTCGTAAATTTTGGCGGATTTTTCACGCAAGTACATACGACTTGCTTTTACGATTTTCGTGATTTTGCTCTTCGTCAAAGTTTCCAAGGGGTTTCCGTATGAACAGTCGGCGCGCGTACGAACTTCAACGAAAACAAGCGTTTTTCCGTCTTGCGCAACTATGTCGATTTCTCCTACGTTAGGGAAATTAACGTTGCTATCTAAAATTACGAAATTCTTGCTTTCCAAATATTTTTTTGCAAGTTCCTCGCCTTGTATACCATAACCGTATTTATCCATTTTTTATTCGAAAAAATTTTTAATGAAAGTCTTTCTGTGTATCGGACACGGTCCGTATTTTTTTAATTGCTCGATATGTTGTTTCGTGCCGTATCCTTTGTGCTTTTCAAACCCGTATTCCGGATATAATTCGGCGTATTTTTCCATTAACCTATCTCTGTGTACTTTTGCGAGAATAGACGCGGCGGCGATAGAATAACTCAATGCGTCGCCATGTATTATTGCCGAATACGGGATACCGAATTCGTGTTTAACGGCATCTACAAGCAGATAATCCGGAACTTTCACTAGCGAATTAACCGCAGTAAGCATCGCCTGTTTCGTCGCATTAAGAATGTTTATTTCGTCGATAACGTTATTGTCGATATCTATTATTTTGTAATCTAATGCGCTACTTGCGATGAGGTCGAAAAAAGCGTCGCGCTTTTTCGGAGTCAACTGCTTACTGTCGTTCACTCCCTCTATCACGTTAGTTAAGTCGGCAATGCAACAACATGCGGTAACCGGACCGGCAAGAGGTCCTCGTCCCGCTTCGTCGATTCCTCCGATATAGGTAAAACCTTCGCTTTGCAATTTATGCTCGTAATGTAATAAATCGACTAAAATTTTATCGTTAGTTTTCATTTTTTTCAATCATAATTTTGCCGAAAGCGTTTCTTCTGAAATCAAGAATAATTGCCTTTGCCGCGCGTTCGATGTCTAACTCTCCGCCTTTAAGAACGTACCCTCTTTTTTTCGCGATGAGCGACAAATTATCCAAATCGTTTTCGCTAAACGATACGTTTGCAAACTTATTTTGTAAGTTTTCCGGATACTCGTTTCTTAGAAACTTTATTATTTCGCAAGCAAGTTCGACAATATCTAAAATATCATCCTTTACGCTTCCCACCATTGCTAAATGCGTTGCCTTCACTTGGTCGGAAAAATCTGGATATAGCGTTCCCGGCGTATCGAGCAAATCTATATACGGGTCTATACTGACCCATTGTTTACCTCTGGTAACTCCGGGTCTATCGCCCGTAACGGTTCTTTTCTTTGCAATCAAACTGTTAATCAGCGTACTTTTTCCGCAGTTCGGCACGCCGATAACCATTGCTCGTATTGTCTTTTTTACGCCTTTATTCTTATATTTCTCTATTTTTTCGGCATTGAGTTTCTTCAATGCGCTAACAAACGCTCCGCTTCCGCCCTTTACGGTAGAATTGGTTACGATACATTCGTTCCCGTTTTGAGAGAAGTATGGCTTCCATTTGGCGATTTCGTTTTGCTGAACCATGTCCGCTTTGTTCAGTACGTACAAACGCGGTTTGTTCGCAAAAATCTTGTCGTAA
>CAKRAY010000217.1 GCA_934296355.1 uncultured Clostridia bacterium | reverse complement strand
CGTTAAAGCCGACCGTGGAAAGATACGGCTACGACGGAGAACTGTTAGACGAAACGGAAAGAGCGGATATAGACGTACATATTATCGGACTTCTACGCGATTACGATGAAAATAGAGAATATTCTCAAGAAGAATTGAAGAATTTATCCTATATGGCAGGGTTCGATGCGGTTAACGTTAATCATTACTTGTTCGTAGTGAAAATCGGAGCAAGTACAAACTATAACGGCGTAGATGATTACTATACGGTATTTACGATAACGAGGAATATTTTGGAAGTAATTTTCGTTGAAGATACCACATCGACGGAACCGAGTAGGGGCGTGAGAAACGTCGTTTACAAGGGTAATCAGATCGAATATCCGTCGTTCCTTATCAGATATAGCGGATTCTTAGGCGTCGACGCGGTATACGAAGGATTGACGGGCGACACTGAATATTTGAGAACTTCGATTGTTCCGGGACAAGGTTTAACCACTATAGGATTACTGCATCCTATGTACGTATTCGTAGATAGCGCGGGACGGGAAATTATCGATACCAAAGGTAATCCCATTATGCCTACGGCGACCGGAACGTATGAGTTAAGGCTTGTAACCGCAGATTCCTTGTACGGTATCGCCAATAACTACACGTTACGCATTAAATACTATGTCGACGAACAAACGGGAAAAGAGCAGTATCCTATTTTGAATATTACGAAGAGGAAGGTAACATTCGAATTTAACCCCTTGGTAAACGAAAAAATTGCCAAGACTTATGACGGAACAACCGAAGTAATTAACGGTTCCGTCACTTCGAAGAACTTCTCGTTCGTACCCGTAAAGGGCGAATTGGAAAGCGGAATCATACCGGGCGACTTGATAAATCTCAACATTACCTACGCTTCGAGTATGTATGCTAGAAAGAACGTTCTCGACGAAAACGGCGAGAAAACGGATATTATCGTAAAATTACTCGTAGATAATAAACTTATAGGCGAAGACGCCGACAACTACGAGTTCGTTCGTGATGATAACGACAGTAGTAAGGTAATTATAGAAAACGGCATAACATATCTAAAACTTTACGGCGTAATAAATCCCGCGCAGGCGAGAATTAACTTCTATAATTTCAACGACCAAATCGCAACGGGCAATATAGACGTCGTTTATACGGGATTGCCGCAAAACGTCAAAGTAGTAATTAACGGCGTAAACGGGGAAGTTTTAACTTACGAAAAAGGCGATTATACCATAAACTACTTCTGCGAAGAAAGCAATTACAATGAGGAAATCGCGCCGGAAAACTGCGATATCTATATTGTGACGGTTTCCATAAAGAACACCAATTACGTTGCTACGTCGAGTAATATCAATCTTAATATTAAACAAGCAAGCGTTAATATTGTGTTCGGCGGCGAATCCGTGCAACAATACGGTAACGTTTCCGAGGGTATAAGCGCTATAGCGCACGGCGTTAACGGCTATCAAAAAGTACTTACGGTGGAGTATTACGAATATCTGCCGGACGGAACGAAAGGAGCGCTTATAGAAGATATTTCCAAGGCGCAAGTCGGTTTATACTTAGCGGTGGCGACGCACTCCGAAACTACCAATTATACGTACAAACAAATTTCGGAAATATTTACTATTATCGAGAGAGACGTAAAGATTAATTACGATTATAATAACGAATATAAGTATACCGGATCCGGCGTTACGATGAGATTCTATTTCGTCGATAAGGGAGTAATGTATTTTCCGAACTTATTATTCGACGTTTTCGTGGATAACGAATTCCGTCCATATAATTATACGGTAGGCGACGACGGTTCGATTAACGTAACCATAACTGCGCCGAAGGAAGTCGGTCTATATAGAGTAGCGCCTAGCGAGTATTATACCAATTATCGTATTACCGACGCCGTCTGGTGTGAATTCCGCATCACGAAAGCAGATTTAATCGTTTACGTTGCGGATAAAACCATTAACTCCGGCGACGCCGTAAATCCGACGATAATAGCAAAGGGACTTAAACAAGGCGATTCGGTAGCGTCCGCATTATCGGACGTAAAATATCGTTATTATGATTCGGTAACGGGTCAACCGATTTCCGCCGAGCCTACTACGCCCGGCTATTACAAGGTCGAATGTTATGGCGGAACTTCGAAAAACTATAATTTAATCTATGATTTCGGTGTGCTTACGATAAATAAAACGCTTATCGAATCCGACGTTAGCGTAGGCGTTAACGATAAGAGTAAGGTAAGAGTATCTTTTGAGGGCTCGTTCGACAATAAGAC
>CAKRAY010000216.1 GCA_934296355.1 uncultured Clostridia bacterium | reverse complement strand
CTTTGTTCGTAATATCTATTTCTTCCTCGGGTTCATTATTCGTTTTTCCGCAAGCGAACATAGTCGCCGCCCCCACCGTCAATAAAGCCGCAAAAGCCAAAGAAAAAATTTTTCTAAAAAATCGTTGCATATTATAATTCTCCTTATTTAAACATATATTTTTTAAAGCGCGTCGCGCTTAATTATCGTCAGGACAGCCCTGCAAGACGCAAAACGTCTTTCCAGGCTCTGCCGTCGTTGTTTTGCCAGTAATCCACATCCCTACGGAACGCCGCCTCGGCGGTTTCACCGCCTTGTCTTGCATACGTTCCGAGCGTAGTTCCGTTAAACGCAAAGGAAGTCCAGTCGGAAAGATTGCCGTATTTTGCAAGCGGGAACGCCGCGGTTTTAGGAAGTACCGTACAACTTTTTACCGAATTAAATTCCATTTCATAACGATCTTTCTCCACATCGCTGAATTGATTAAAAAGTTCGGGATTGCTTTGTTTTACGTCGTATTTAAAAGGCAACGTCGCGCCGCCCGTTTCTCTCATATAAATTTCCTGCGCTTTGTCGGTTGCAAGGAAACGAAGGAAATCAAACGCAACCTCTTTGCCTTCCGCGTAAACAGGTATGCAGGTCGAGCAGTAAGGACCGGTGGAGTAAATAACGAGTCTTGCCGCAAGTATCGTTTCGTAATCCTTTGCGTTTACGGACGAAATATCCGCGTCGCCCGCCACGGCAGTTGCTGCTATGGCCTCGCCTATCGTAGCGCAACCCGCGTCTATTCTCGAAACGATCGTGCGAAGTTGTTCGTCGGTCGTTACGGAAGAAGTTTTATCTTTTATCGCGCTTATGACTGGAGATCTCATCATTCTTATCGTATAAGACGACTTTGCGATATCGTCTTTCATCTCTTCGGCAAACCAGTCGCCGTTGGACATAAATACGCCGTTACCTTCGATAAAACTCTTTTGCGCCGCCTTAAACTTTACGGAAGAACCGTAAGGATACATATAACCTTTTTCGTTGCTCATTACGTCGATAAGAGCGTACAAAGCCTTTTTTCGGCCTTCCTGCTCGAAGATCTTAGAACTCTTTTCCACATAATTTCTTCCGTCGTAGAATATTCCGTTATAATAATTATATATTTGTTGATAACCTTCGTATTGCGCCCACCATACATTATACATATCTTCTATGTAATCGGCCTCGCCCGACCACATAAAGGCGTAACCCTTGTTATAACTGCCCTTATCCGCCGAAATCTTAGCACTCATTTCAATCAATTCGTCCGAAGTGCGCGGAGCGGTTTTATACCCGAAACTCTCCAGCAGTTCTTGATTATAAAGTATTCCGCGCATACCGCTCGCCCAGTTGAAATCGTAAGAAACGAACTCTTTTTCTTCCAACGCGCTTTCGCCCACGTTGTAATAAACGAGAGCCTCCTTATACGTATCCAAAAGTTTGTCGTATACAGTGATATCCTCGCCCGGTACTTTTGTGTTATAAACGGTGTCGGTCAAATTGCAGCTGTATTCCGTTCCCGCTCTGTCTTTGCCCATAAACGGAGTAACCGAATCGGAGAAAATCAAATCAACGGTATTCCTGCCCTCTCCCGCCGACAAACGGGTACTTATCGCCGAACGATCGGCGTTTGCCTCGAATATAACGTTAAGATTAGGATATTTCTCTTTTACCCAAGCCTCTTCTTTAAAGGCGTTTAACTCCGCCTCGCACCAGGACGCGCCGTAACCAAGTTTTGCGGCGAAAACCTCAAGCGTTTGTTCCGTATCGGGAACTTTGTTCTTATTGCAACCCGTTGCGAAAAACGACGCGAACGATATTGTGCCGACGAGTATCGCCGTCAACAATCTTTTTGCTTTGTTCTTCATAAAAATTTCCTCTCTTTATTTTTTATCCTTTGATTCCGCCCACTGCGAGATTGCTCATAATTACGTCAGAAAACGCGATGAACACCGCGAGAACGGGAATCGTCATAATAATAAGTAGCGCAAAGTACGCAGGCGGATTTACTTGCGCCAAAGAATCGTTGCCTTGCGACAGGTTGTAAACCGCCGAGGCAAGCGTGGGATAATCGGGTAAATAAACCAACATCGTACCGTAATCGTTCCACGCGCCTATAAAACTCAGTACCGCAAAGGTAAAACCTATCGGCATAGCCATAGGAATCATTATTCTTAAAAATACCGTCCAGTTTCCGCCGCCATCTATAAATACGGCCTCTGCATATTCCCACGAAATACTCTTAAAGTAGCCGTACATAATGAGGAACGAGCCGCCGAAACCTCCCAACCC
>CAKRAY010000215.1 GCA_934296355.1 uncultured Clostridia bacterium | reverse complement strand
AACGTATGTCGTGTCGGTAACTTATATTCCTTATTTTTATAATATTAAGTCTATACACGCTTATTTAATTCTAATTATCGGATATATATTAAATATGTTCTTACAGCCGATTATAGGCAATTTAATGGAAAGGACAAACACTAAGTGGGGACGATATAAACCGTTCATTTTGTTATCTTTACCGATTTTTTCTGTTTTTGCGTTGATGTCGATGTGGATACCTCAGTATTCAATGGAAAAGTCGCGCGTTATATTTGCATATATTTCATGTGTGCCTGTAATAACGCTGTCGACGTTTTTTAATAATATGTATCAAACTATGCCAAACGTGATTACGCCTAATACTCAAGAAAGGACGGATCTAATGACGCCTATAGGATTACTTCACGGCGTTGCGCCTTCGTTGATGAATATAGTCGCGGGTCCCATTCGCGCCGCTTATATCGACAAAGGAATGGAATATATGGGCATGAGAATAATAGGAATAGTTTCCGTAGGAATAAGTATTGTTTGCGTGTTATGTATATTGAAGGTAAAAGAAAGGGTTTATAGTTTTGGCATTGAAGAAGAAAAGATGGGCATACGCAAAGCCTTGCGTATGCTTAAAAGCAATAAACCGCTATGGGTATTGTTTGCCGCTCTCTTAGTAGGCTCGTTGAGGGAATTCTGGAGGGTGTTTTTAATATTTATGGTGCAATTCCGCTTTGCTGATAACGTGCAAACTGCGCTTAATATATCCGGTATTCCTCTTTCGATAGTAAGTTTCGGGTCCACCATAGCAATGCTTCTTTTACCAATTTTCTCAAGAAAAACAAGTAAAAATAGAATTATTTGCTATTTTAGCATGATAGGCGCCCTGTGCTTATTGGCGTTAGGTATTGTAAGCTTTGAACGAATACCTCAAGGATTTATTAGCGCGACGGTAATTACAGTTGTGTTCTTTTTGGCGTCGGTTACGCCAATCACATTATTGATTCCGGTCATGCTTGGCGAAATAGCCGACTTGCAACAGTTAACGACAGGAAAGCGATTGGAAGGGTATTTGCAAAACTTATTATTTTCCATTCCGCTTCTTGTTTCTCAAGTTTTGATGCTCGGGGCATGGGTGTGGCAAAACGCAATAGGTTTCGAACCAAAAGATTATGCGCAGAATGAGGTTTTAACAGAAACGCAACAGCATATCGCAAATAAATGGTTTGACGCCGTATGCATTATATCTGCGGTAAGTACTTTTCTAATGGTAATTGTGTTATGGTTCTATCCGCTGACAAAAAAGAAAGTAGAAAGTCTCTCCGCGGCGCTTCGAGAAAAAGCAATGAATAAACAAATATAAATAATATAGGAGCGTGCAGTATGAATAACAGTGAAATTAGTTTGTTAGTTAAAAGAATGGGCAAAAAATCGCTTGACGATAATGCGCGAAGCACTATACAGGGTAACTTTATTCGTTTAGAAGACGGTTATACACATTATGAAATACGCGGCGAGGGAGAAACTATTGTTTTGGTGCATGGTTATGCGACGCCATATTTTATATATGATAAGATTTATGCTTTTTTTACAAACAAAGGCTATAAAGTCATCAGATACGATTTATACGGGAGAGGGTATTCGGATAGAGTAAAAACAGATTATACTCCTGACTTTTTCGCGAAGCAATTAAAAGAATTGACCGATGCGCTATGCCCCGACGAAAAGTTTTATCTAGTCGGTACGTCTATGGGCGGTAGCATCTGCGCGACTTTTGTTTCTAAATATTCCGAGCGCGTGAAAAAACTTGTTTTACTTGCGCCCGCCGGAATGGACACCTTCAAGCCCCCGTTTTATATGAAGTTATGTAAAATAAAGGGATTGGGAGAAATTGTTTTTTATTCGATTGCCGGAAAAATTCTTTTAAGAAAATGCGCAAGCGAACTATATTACGTTTCAGAAGACGAAAAAGACTATTATTATCGAAGTTTTGCAAAAGCAACGGAATACAAAGGATTCTTAAGATGCACGTTATCGTCACTAAGAAAAACAATATTGAAAACCGAACAAACAGTTGATTCATATAGAAAAGTGGCTCGCATCGGCACGCCGACGCTATGTATTTGGGGAACTAAAGATAAAACCATGCCTTACTATCAAAGCGAAAGACTAAAAGAGATTTGTCCTAAGGCTAAACTTATTACATACGATGGTTCCGGACATATATTTTTATTTGACGAAGGAGATAGAACGAATTCCGATATTTATGAGTTTATAAAAGAATAAAAAAAGAAATGCTTAATTTTCGATAAAAAAAAGAGATGCATTTATTGCA
>CAKRAY010000214.1 GCA_934296355.1 uncultured Clostridia bacterium | reverse complement strand
TTTCGCAGGAATATTTATCCCAAATCTTCCGCTTCTTAAAGGCGATTTTCAACTCGTCTTCGAGCACTATCCACGGGAACGTCGGATAACGGAAATAATTTTTGGTAAGAACTTCCAACGCCCTTTCACGGAGTTCAACCTGCGCGGACAACGCAAGATCCGTCATTAAGGTGGTTTTGCCCTTACCCATTTTGCCGGTAAACACCGTAGAAACGCCGCGTTCGTTCAGAAAGCCCCTGTTTTTACGCTCTCTATGCCTTAACTCGTTATATCCTATATCGTCCGCCCACTTACTTAAACCGTAAATTATAAGTATCACGAATACGGGCAACGGCACGAAATCAAACATTACGGACAAGTCTATAACGAGTTTATAAAACTGTCTATAAAGCGTTTTTATCGAAAACGTCGCTACGAAATAAAAGTAAAACGCGAAAAATTCGACTATTATCGTTATAAAGTTAAAATACCACGCCCAGGCAAAAGCCCACGCTATTACAATCTTTTTATGTCTATGTAAAAAGGCTATATATTCCTTTACCGCGTTTACGCACGGCTCGATTGCTTTTACCTTTATACGCTTATAAATCTCCAAAGGCTTCGTATCTACGTTATGTTCGGTATTCGGTTTATTCAACGCTTGCGCTATAAGGATATACAACACCACAACGAACGGCAACGCCAATACTATAACCTTAAAGCCGTTAAATACGACTTTTCTTACCTGTGCGTTATACGCCTTAAATATGTTTATATCGAAGAACGATTTCCAAAATAAATTGAAACTCCGCTTAAAACCCTCGAAATCAAACGGCAAGCCCGTTGTTCCGACACCTTTCGTAGGAAAATGCCACGACGGCAGATTCATTACTGTCGGCGGAGTTTTACATTTTATATCGAACGCCCAACAAAAATAGTTGACGATACTCGTATATAAATCACGGAAACCCTCTCCGAGCCTTAATACGAAGTTCGGAAACCTAAACACTCCGAAAGCGACTATTCCGAGGCTTATAACGACGGTAATCGTTACGTTAAAAACCTTGCGTTTCATAAATGATTCCCCACGTATATAAAGTAGCCCACGAGCCACACGATCGCGATTATAGATACCACGTACACTATTCCGCGTATTATTAGATTTTTATTGTCCTTTTTCATTTTTTCTTACTCCGTTTCGCTTGACTTTACAGGAAAATAAGCATATAATAGCGATAGTAGCGTGGTTGTAACGACCCATTGCGAGAAGATAATGCTTCTTGTGGACGCTACTTTTTTTATGCTATTTTTTCGGATATTTCCATGGCAATGGATTGTTTTCAAATTTATCTTTCTTATCGTGTCGAATTCGTTTACCTATATACATAGGCTTCGGATCCCTCTTATCCGGATTAGGATAAACGATTTCATTTTTACGCCCGCCGTCCTTTTCATTATGCATAACCTTGCGATATCTATATTCGTCAATAGGTTGTTCGCCAACTATAAGTGCGGGGTGATTCGATTTTTTATAATATCTGAAATGGGGATAAGGTGCCTCGACTCTGCCGCCTTTCTTCTTGGCATAACTTCGGGCAATCGCCTTTTTCTGAACTTTCGATTTACAATGAAATTTCGTTCTTTTTCCCATAATCTTTTGTGTACCTCTTATTTTTTCTTTTTACCCGCAGATTCGTTACTCTTTTCTGCTCGTTTGTTTTTTACCGCACCGCTTATTCCTTTGCCGATTCCCGCCAAAATCTTAAACGGAAACGTTATTACGCTCCACACGAGTTTTAATATCGTCGGTAAAAACGGCCAAAGAATAATTATGACAAGCAATAAAAGAAGAAGTAAAAGTATAAGCCCCAAATTATTTTTATCGGACTTAGTATAAACGGGCGATGTTGCGTCGTGAACAATATCGATAGGCGACATAACCACGGGAATAACCGTTTTAACGTCTTCTTTGACAAACGTCAAATCGATTATATCAAAATCAAGATTTACCGTTTCTTGAAAAAAGCAAGCATTAGTATCTACCTTATCTATCGTATTGCCCGATAATGACGTTTTATATTTATATAACGTTGCCTCTTGCGCTATATAATCGCTTACCATATATCTGAATAAGTACACCGTACACTCTTCGCCGAAATCATTTAATGTACTTTGTGCGTATTTCTTGTAATAGTCGGTAAACGTATTATAATCAGAAACGGATATGTATAATCTTTCGCATACCGCTTTCTTTTCTCCGGCTATCTTATCGGCGTCAATCTTCTCAATGGAGGAAATGTTTTCAAATTTAGTGGTAGTAATATTTGC
>CAKRAY010000213.1 GCA_934296355.1 uncultured Clostridia bacterium | reverse complement strand
GTACTCTACGCCTATAATCAAATAACAAATACTATATAAAACGATGACGATTGCCGGAACTGCGAGAACGCTTAACGGGAACGCCGAAACGCTAATATACCTATCTATCAACCTCGCGAAATCAGGCACAACAAAATTCATCGCTATCGCCGATATAATCCCTATTATCGCCGCGCTTACGCCTATCAATATACTTTCGCCTAATAAAATCTTTATAAACGATTCTTTGTCTGTTCCTACTGCTTTGAATATGTACAACTCGTTTCTTCGTTCGATGAAAAAAGATATGGTCATATTTATGATACCCATAAATCCGACTAAGACTATCATTATCTCCAATAATCTCAGAAGTATCCCCAATCCGTTAACCCCTACGCTCGTTGCGTATGCCCAATCGTCAAACTCGAGTATATAACAATTCTTTGACTCGAGTTTTTGTTGCAATTCTACGTATAAATCGCCGTTAGGGACGTTCGAAGAGGTATTAACGAATACGATTGAATTACCAAACGTATAGTCGCATCCTTGCTTGTTGATTACAATCACTCTATCGTTGGCGGTTTTCGTTTCGTCTCTTGCCACTATTTCATAGGTGTAAACCATATCTCCGAATAACAAATCTATTTTGTCTCCGACTTTAAGTCCGTACCTATTCAATAAATCATAACTTATCACGGCTGCCCTTTCGTTATTGGCAAAGATTTCTTTTTCCTTATCTGTCAGCCCGGCGGTCAAAACGTCGAGCGCGGCGGCGCCTTCAATCGCATACACATAATAACTCTTTTTATTCTCGTCTTTGAATTCTTCATAATTTACGTAAATCGCGTCCTTAATTCCGTACATTCGCTTAAAATCGTCGCTTATCGATTCTAAATCCGTACCGGTTCCCAAACTCTCGACGACGAAGTCGGAGTGAAAACGTGAGTTAAACGGCTTAGAAGCGTCTATTATAATATTAACGATGTTAACCGCCACAAATGCAAAAACGATTACTGCGCTTATTAGCGCGGTAAGAGATATCGTCGCGGAATTACGTTTAATACTAAATTCGGCAACTCTTGTTTGTTTTCTTAGCAAACCAAAAAACTTAGACGCTATCTCTACTATCCAAGGCGTTGCCGTTAACAAACATAACGCTACTCCCAAAACCATTATTAAAATAAATACTATACTGCCGCCACTTAAAAACTTCAATAATAGAATCCCGCTAACCGTAATAAGAAGCGGGCAAAGATTTAACCATGGATTAAACTTCTTCGTGATCTTTATATTCGAAGAATTAAGTTTCCTTACGCTAT
Source organism: uncultured Clostridia bacterium (assembly GCA_934296355.1). GTDB lineage: Bacteria > Bacillota > Clostridia > Christensenellales > DTU072 > CAG-1782. The sequence goes on along the minus strand of CAKRAY010000213.1, from coordinate 1,070 downwards.
CTCTATAAAGGTTAATTGCGGGTACCAAAGCACCGAGTAAAGATACCGTAACACCGAGAAGAATTGCATATAGATACTTAACAAAACCAAAAGTAACGGCTTCGGTAAAACCGGGAATCACAAGCCTTACCACTATTTGCATGACAAATCTACCGAATATAACGCCTATTGCCGCGCCGCAAACTCCGCAAAATACGCCTTCGAATAATAGTATACCGACCAGTTGCCCCGGCGCTGCGCCGACCGATTTGAAAATCGATAATTCCGTAGCGCGGTTCTTCGCAAATACGAGATATGCGCTGTAAAGAATAAACACTACAAGCGCTATTACGAAAATTAACGCAACGGAAAGTAATCTTTCGTTGCTTGCGACAAGATTTTTTATGTATTCATAATCTATTGCTTCGCTCGCTTTCAAAGTTTCGGTCCCGATTTCCGAATTAAAATCGTTAATAAACTCGGCTTTTCCTTCACCGTTAACCATTTTGACGTAAGCGAGATTATATAGACCTTTATTGCCTATTTGATTAATGTCGACCAAAACGTTATAAACGGTACTGTTTGCGAAAATTCCTTCGTTTTCGAACACATAAGTTATGTTAAAGGTCTGATATCTTTGATAAAGCGTCAAATAAACGTTTATTTCGTCTCCTACGTTAAACCCTCTTTTATCTGCCAAACCCTTGCTAATCCAAACGCCTGGATATCTGCAAGCGTCGACGTCTTTTATCCCGTCGCGGTAAGTTAAGCGATTTTTATTCCTTTCCGAAAATACCTTTAAGTCGGTTGCCTCGATTAAAACGATATCCGATTCTCCTTCGCTTTTCTTAGCTGATTCTTTAAGAAGTCCCGGCATGGAGAGATAATAATCGATATATTCTACGTTCTTATCGACACAAAAATTTTCTATTTCGCGTTCCGAAAAAATATCTCCTTTTATTTCTATATCGGTAAGTCCCGATATACGTGATTTATTGAGTAATTGAAAATTATAAAAAATATCGCCAAGCGATAACGAAGCAAAAAACAACGCGGTCACAACGGCAATAGTAATTACGATTACCGCAAAC
>CAKRAY010000212.1 GCA_934296355.1 uncultured Clostridia bacterium | reverse complement strand
TATTCGGTTTGATCGGCGGTTTCTACTCGTCGGTATTCATTGCCGGACCGCTTTGGGGCGACCTTAAAGCGTTAGGCGATAAACTAAAGATAAAGCGCAAAAATAGAAAAATAGCGAATGCGGCGCGTACAAAATAAGCCCAATATAATTATAAAAGAATTGTTAAAGGCGTCATGAGGTGACGCCTTTAACGATATTAGGAACATACGATGATTTTTAAGGAAAAAGAAGTATTCAATAATGAAAACGTAGATTTACTATGCAAGGGGTGCAATATTAGTCCCTTGCTTAGTAGTCTATTACTTCAAAGGAATATTACTTCGGTTAAGGCGGCAAGGACCTTTCTCTTTGGCAAAATAACCGATTTTTCTTCTCCTTACGTATTCAAAGATATGACCTCCGTTGTGGCAAGAATTAATAGAGCGTTCGCAAATAACGAAAAAATACTTATTTACGGAGACTACGATTGCGACGGCGTGGGCGCTATTGCAATTATTTATCTTTGCTTCAAGGATAACGGTAAACATATCGAGTATTACATACCGACAAGAGCAACCGAGGGTTACGGATTAAACAAAGATTCTATAAAGAAAATTCACGACACGGTTTCGCCCGACCTAATTCTTACCGTAGACTGCGGAATAAACGCCGTAGAAGAAGTCGAGTATATAAAAGAACTCGGAATGGACGTTATTGTTACCGACCATCACCAACCGTCGGAAGTCTTACCCGAATGTTTAATACTTAACCCGTTATGTTCAGGTACTGAAACGGTCTATTGCGGCGCGGGCGTCGCGTTTATGCTTTGTACCGCATTGTTCGGACTAAGTTCTTCATCTAAATACTTAGATATTTGCGCGTTAAGCACCATTGCCGATATCGTTCCGTTAAAAAACGATAATCGTTTAATTGTTAAATACGGACTAGAACAAATACACAGGGGTAAATGCAGACCGGGAATAAAAGAACTGATTTACGTTTCTAAGGCAGATATGAGATCTTTAACAACCGGCGATATAGGCTTTAAGATTGCGCCGAGAATTAACGTTGCAGGTAGATTGAGCCATGCGGGAACCTCGTTAAGACTACTGATAGACGATGACGCGACAACCCTTCATTTTTTAGCGGACCAATTAAATCTTTTAAATATCGAAAGACAACAAAAGAATAACGATATCTTTAACGAAGCGATGGAACAATTAAAGACGTATGATTTTTCTCACTTCAAAATCATAATGCTTTCAGGTAAATGGTTAGAGGGTATTGTTGGTATAGTTGCCGCTAAAATTACCGAATATTATAATTTGCCTACGATACTTTTATGTGAAAACGAAGACGGTTCGGTATTAAAAGGCTCGGCGAGAAGCATAACCGGCATAAATCTATTCGAATTATTCAATAATAACAATACCGACTTAATCGGCTACGGCGGACATGCTATGGCTGCCGGTATAACTTTACCCGCCGATAAATTCGAAGAAATAAGAGAACGCTTTAATAATTACGTTATAAATACTACTCAGGAATCCGTATTTGTTAGAGTACAAAAATATGACGCCGAATTACCTTTAAGCAAACTAAACCAATCGGTTTTCTCGGAAATAATGCTTTTAGAACCGTTTGGACACGAAAATCCTACGCCGATATTCCTTGATAAAGGTAGCGAATTAAAATTCAAACAGATTTCGTCTTCCAATCACATTAAAGCGAAACTGGCAATAGGAGATTTGATTGCATTCGATAAATTAAAGTATATCGATATACTGAATCAAAATCAAAAGAAACTGCTTTATTCGTTAGAAAGAAATACTTTTAACGGTAGAGTGTATTCCCAGGCGATGTTGAAAGAATTCCAATCCGAGGTAATCTCGATAGATGATAATATCGCTTTTGAGAATTACTGTAAAAGTTTTTGTTCTTTGCGAACCGCAAAAAGCTCGATTAAACGGACTAACGGCGACTACCCGATGCTTTACGTTGCGTACGATACGGAAAATGTAAGCCGTTTATTAGAACAAAAAAAGAATATCAATATAATCGTATATAATAATGCGAAAGTGGATTACGGCAACGCCGTCGTTCTTGCGCCGGAAATCGATTTTAATTACGAATATTATTCTTCTATAAAATTTTTAGATTATTATAATCCGCAACTTGTAGAATATTTACGGAAGATTGGAATAACGACTGTTACAAAAGAAATCGCATATAACGAGAAACCTACCGTGGACACGATCAGAGACGTTTATCGCTTTTTCGCTTATAACAAAAAAGTTCAAAATTATCGCTATCATTCCGCGATACAACTTTATAAAGATTTTGAGTTAAGCGAAAAGTTTAAGATAAAAGATTTTATCGCTTCGGTATACGTTTTAACGGAAATGACGTTATTAAAAACGGACGAAGAGGGCGGAATTAAAA
>CAKRAY010000211.1 GCA_934296355.1 uncultured Clostridia bacterium | reverse complement strand
TATAATTAACTCCCCGTTACCAAATCGATTAACGCGATCGCAAGCGATTTAACTTGATAAAATACGTCGAATTTTTCCAAACCGAAGTAATCTAAAACGTTACTTATCAAAAGCAATGCCAGTAATATAATAAATCCGTATTTACGCATGAAATAAGAATACTTGTTCCCTACCGGCAATAACGAATCGACGAAATTGAATCCGTCTAACGGAGCGATAGGCAAAAAGTTAAAGAACGCCAGCATAATATTCAAGATAATCATATATTCGAAAAAGTAAAGAATCAGGTAACCGAGAATTCTTACCGTAGACGAAGACATGATTAACGCCACTAAGTACGGGTAAAGAAAGTATAAAAGCAATAACGATATACCGCACATCAATAGATTGCTGATAACGCCCGCTGCGGAAACAAATAAAATTCCGCCTTTTTTATGTTTGAAATTATTAGGATTTACTGGAACGGGTTTTGCCCAACCGAACCCGATAAACATCAGCATTACCAAGCCCAACCAATCGAAGTGAGCGAGAGGATTTAACGTCAGTCTGTTAGCCAATTTAGCCGTGTTGTCCCCGCAAGCGAGAGCGGCGTAACCGTGACTTATTTCGTGAACCACGATAGATAAAACGGCGCTGATTACCGTCGCTAGTATCAAAGTAAGTTTAATATCTATTGTGGCGTTTGTTCTCAGAATGGTAATTATCATATTAATAATTATAAATATTTATTTAATTATGTCAATCGTTATGTAATATTCTCCCGCCATCCGGCGAGAGAAAAATTTAACGTAAAAAATCGCGGTTTTGTATTATCTCTTTAATCGAATCCCATAAGGACTTCTTCTCTACATCTTGAGATAGTATAAGTCCGGTCGAACCGATTATTTCGCCGTTTGCGTCGATAACTTTCAATTCCCCGATTCGCGTATTTGCTTTCAAAGGCGCGCGTAAGTTTTCGTCGTAAGTTATCTCGACATTGAACTCATCCGAATCGCCGCGCTTGCCGAATCGAGTTACGTCGTTTTCGGCAATAACGTATACGTTTTCGTTTCGCTTTGCGTTCTCGATTTCCGCATTAAGCGGTATTTGTTCGCCTTTCGATACGATTTTCTTAGTTTCGTAGGTGTTTAACGCCCATCTTAGTTCGGTACTGACTTTATTAAAACGCGATTTACTGTCCGAGCCGCCCAAAACGGTTGCGATAACTCTTGTTTCACCTAATTTTGCGCTTGCGGAAAGACAAAAACCCGCTTCGTTGGTGAAACCGGTTTTACCCGCGTCGCATTCTTTCATAAAACGTACGAGTTTATTGGTATTTACCATTTGGGTCGTTCTTCCGTCGGGATGTTTATAGTCCTCTATCCAAATTTTAGAAAAATCGTAATATTTTTCGTATGAAAGCAATTTTTTCATCATAATCGAGACGTCTTTTGCTGTCGAATATTGCTCTCCGCTATTCGGCAAACCGGTAATATTACAAAATAGCGTATCGTTCATACCGAGTTCTATAGCGTAAGAATTCATTTTTGCGACAAATGCTTCTACGGAACCCGAAATACGTTCGCCCATAGCGACTGCCGCGTCGTTTGCGCTACACACGACTATACCTTTAATAAGGTCGCTGACCGGATAAACCGTGTTTGCGGACAAAAACATTTGCGAACCGCCCATTCCCGCGGCGGTTTCGGATACGTTGATTTCATCGTTTAGAGTAAGACGCCCTTCGTCGATTTCTTTGAAAATCAAGTTTAAGGTCATAATTTTTACCATACTTGCAATTGGATGCCTGTCCGTAGCGTTTTCTTCTTTAAGAACGGCGCCGGTTGCATAATCCGTAAGGTAGAACGATTTATAACTATTTTCCGCTTTAGCGATATTTTCGTCGGTTTTCATCGTGAACGGCAGAACGCCTATTACCGAAACGCATAATAAAAACGTAGCGATGACGATTGCCGTGATTTTTTTTCCGTCTGAATAACGTTTAATCATCTTTCTCCTCCTTAGTATTAGTTTAGGAAGAATAAAAAATATTATTAAATTATGTTGACTATCAAAGTGAACGTTACGACTATTAGATTGGCGTAAGTAAAAGGAATTGCCACGCCGATTATCAAGTATTCTTTAATAGACTTTTTCAGCGCTATAAAATTTCTTCCATACGGTTCGAAGTAAAATCTTTTTCTGCACGGAGCAGAGTATACCGTGAACAAAGTTTTGACAAAGAAAACTGTCCAAAACAACAAAACTATAACAAATAAAGGCAAATATAATAATAGTAGTGACAAAATTCCAAGCAAAATGTCATTTATTATGCTTGTAATGACCAATCGCACCCAATAACGAGAAAATACAATTACGGCTATATAAGAAAGAAAAACGGCGTAATGATTGAAACTGAATATAAATATTGTTAGTCCTAATA
>CAKRAY010000210.1 GCA_934296355.1 uncultured Clostridia bacterium | reverse complement strand
ACCATGCATTGAATACCCCAGTTTTTCGGGTCTTCCATACCGCTTGACGGCGATTCGAGCAAGAATCCGTATTTGACGGAAGCGATCATATCTTCGGGAGTAACGCCTTCTTGCGCGCCCTCGAAATAGGTATTGGTCATACGCGTGTAAACTTTGCGTTCGTAACTTTCGCGTCTACCGTTGCCGGTCGGTTTTACGCCGAGTCTGCTTGCCGACAGCGCGTCGCACATACCGCGTTTCAAGAATCCGTTTTCTATAACGACGGTGTCGCCCGTAAGCGTGCCTTCGTCGTCGAACCAGCAAGTCGCCGTATCGTCAACCGCGTTTCCGTCGTGCATGGTCACGAGGTCGCTCGCAACTCTTTGGTCGATAAAACTCGCCGCAAGCGCTCTGTCTTTAACGAACATATCCATTTCTACGCCGTGTCCGAACGCTTCGTGAACGATCATACCCGTAGTGTCGGGATCGCAAATACACTCGTATTCGCCGGGAATCATAGGCTCGCTTTTAAGTAGTTCAACCGCTTCGTTTGCAACCTGCACCGCGTGTCCTTCCATTTTGTCGAGAAGTTCCGCGCCGCCGAGGGTAGAGAATCCTTTGTATGCGTCTTTGACTTCTTCGCCCCTTGCCGCCATAGCCATAATCGCGCCGTTTGTCCACATAACCGTTTGGTCGAGGTCGCGATGCTCGGAAACAAATATCTTTCTGAACGCTCTGAACGAAATCGTCGCGATTGCGTCCAAAACGCCGTCGACGGTCATCGCCTTGTCGCGTATTTTTTCGAGCCTTGCCAAAATCGCTTCGTCACCCGCTTCTTTAGGATGAATTTTGAACGCGCTCGCTTTTTTCAAAACGGCGGGTTCGTCTTCGGGAATAGGCGTGGGAAGCGGCACGATACCGTCCGGAATGTTCTTAGTTTCTTGCGCAATACGCTCGCGCATTGCTTTGAGTATTTCGGGTATTTTTTCTTCGGAAAATTCGTTGAAAGAATACTCGGCGCAACCCGTTTCGTCAAAAACTCTAACCACAAAGCCCGAGCCGCCGCCCAAGCCTTGACTGTTTATCCTTTTTCCCGTGCGGCTTATTCGCCAGCCGCGATTTTCATCCTCGACCGCAAGCACGGAAGCATAGGCGTACTCTTTAAGAAGTTCTTGCACCAAACGCTTGATTGCAGGCTTGATTTTATCGAGTTTTTCAAACATAGTTCCATCTCCTTTATAGAATTTCGCAAGACAACGGCAACGCGCCTTGTATGCCGCTCAGCCATCGTCTATTTATTTTTTATTAAGTATATTATCCGTCTAAATAGCCTTTTTGTCAAGTTATACGCGCCCTCAATCACGATAATCACGCGCGAATAGTTTTAGAAATCAAAGATTATAATCACGATAGATTATATCGAAACAAGCGTGTATGGGTAACTTAAAATATAATAAAAGATACCTAAAAATACATTTCAGTGGAATGTTAGAAGTAATCGGTCGCAAGCGTGTTATAGCATATCGATATTTTCACGAATATAACGGCGGTTTGTTAGTTGGTTCGATAGCTATTACGAGATTGACTTCGGGAATCTTTGCGGTATGACGTTAGCGGGCGAGCAAACTTCAAAATTAAAAGAGAAACTTTATTTACCTTAGTTATTTTTTTTCTTATCATTGCGCACATTCGGTGAATGATGCCGCTTGCTTTTTCTTGCCTGTATATGCTAAATTATATAAAAAGAGAATATAGGAGAGATTTATGGAACAAAAAACCGTTAGAGCGTATAGTAAGGAACGAACAAAAGAATTTGCAAAAGTTGTTATAACCGAGCATTATGCTTGCGATGTTTTAAGCATTAAATATGTCGGCGGAGGCTCTTTCGGTTACGTCTATAAAGTCGAGATTCCTGTTGTTCCGTATAAACTCATAGTTAAGGCTTTCCGCACTGACGGTATGCACAGAAGTGAAGCGAACGCCTTGAATGTTCTCGGAAAAAGCACATTGATACATCTTCCTATCGTATATTTTACAGTCGACGCAAGCGACGATATCCCTATGGATTTTATCGTTGAAGAATACGTTTCGGGAACAGATTGTTTTACCGATTTTAGAAAACTATTTAAAAGCAAACAAAAAAAACAACAGTTTGCCGACAGTATCGTTGAAGCCTTAGCGCATTGGCATAGTATAACTAACGAGAAATTCGGTTCTCTCGATAATCCCGAATATGATAACTGGCTCGATTATTATAGGCCTTTTGCGAAGGACATTCTCGACACAGCAGTGCAAATGAACGAGGAAGGTAAAATAAACAATAGAACAATCGAAACCATGCAAATCGCTTGGAAAAATTTTGAACGTATTTTTTGTGAACCTATTCAACACGCTTCGCTTATTCACGGTGACTTAAACGTAATGAACGTTATGAGCGACGACGATTTGAATATTACCGCCATTATTGACCCGTTAGATAG
>CAKRAY010000209.1 GCA_934296355.1 uncultured Clostridia bacterium | reverse complement strand
ATTTTAGAATAGTTGCCAAACAAAATGTAATACATTCCCTTGATGAAATAGAAGTAAACGATGAAATTACTATATCATCCGATAAGTATAGAATTAAGGCAAATGTAACGAATAAGGAGACTTTATGAAATACGAAGAATCTATCAAAAGATTAGAAGAAATAGTAGACGTATTAAGTGATGAAAGTATAACTCTCGACCAAAGCGTCAAGTTATATTCGGAAGGCATAAGTCTTGCAAAAACTTGTTTGGAAGAGTTAAACTCCTTTCAAAATAAAATCAGAGTTTTAGGTAAAGACTTGGAAGAACTCGAATCGGAGATCGAAGAAGATGAAGATTGAAGAGTTCGATAATAGGTTAAGAGAATTACTTATCAATGAAACCTCTCGTTGTGAAGAGAAACTAAGAGAGAGCGTCTTATACGCGGTTTTTTCGGGCGGGAAAAAAGTCCGGCCTTCGCTATCTTTTTTGACTGCGGAGTTTTGCGACATTGCCGACGACGAAGTGTTTGAATTAGCCGCGGCTATAGAATTATTACACTCTTACAGTCTTGTGCACGACGATTTACCATGTATGGATAACGATGATTTTCGTAGGGGAAATCCGACTGTACATAAAAAATTCGGCGAGGCGGCCGCAGTTCTTACGGGCGACGCGTTACTTAATTTAACGTACGAAGTGCTATTTAATAAATGTATAAAAATGCCGGACTGCTTAAACTCGGCGCTTGTTATCGCGCGCGCAGGCGGAGTCGACGGCATTATAGGCGGTCAAATATCCGAATTCGTTAACGCCGAGTTCGATACCTCTTTAATTTTGCAAATAGAAAAAAAGAAAACGTCGTCTCTTATTGAAGCCGCGATACTTTCCGTCGCTTTACTAAGTCATGACAATCAAAAAATAAGCGCGCTCTCCGAATATGCTCGTAATTTAGGTCTATCGTTTCAGATTTGCGACGACCTTTTAGATAAAGACAAGAACGAAAAAGTTTCCTTGGTTACGAGTTTAGGCGAAAGCGAAGCGCGTAATTTGTTGTCAAAACTCACCGAAAAAGCCATAAATGCAATAAAAGCATTCGAAAACTCGGACAAATTGATCGCAATTTGCACTAAACTCGCCCAAAGAACCAACTAATAATTCGATAGTTTCTTTAATATAATTAGAAAATAGGACGATTATATTAAATGAAACGCAGAAAAGAAAAGAAACATAACACAAACCCCATGCATAAAAGCGTTATGTGGGCGGCAAAAATTACTTGCGTAACGCTTGCGTTGTCGTTAGTTGTAAGTTTTATAACAGAACTTACTTCGAGTAAATCGAATCTTGTGATTTCTTTTCTTATGCTTACGCTTCTTATAATTATAAGCATAATTTTCGACACGATTGGCGTTGCCGCCACTTCATGCGACATAAGACGCTTATTGGACGCCGAAATAAAGAAAATTAAAGGCGCCGAGAATGCCGTAAAACTGGTAAAAAACGCCGAAAAAGTAGCGAATATTTGTTCGGACGTAATCGGAGATATGTGCGCGACGATTAGCGGAGCATGCGCCGCAGCAATCGTTATAATCTATACCGCGAACAATCCTAAACAATATGTGTTCAACATCATTATGAGCAGTCTCGTCGCTGCGGTTACGGTCGGTGGAAAAGCGGTCTTCAAATTATTTGCAATAAATAAATCGCAAGATATAATGCTTATGTGTGGAAAAATGATAGGAGTATTTTTAAGAAAAAAATGAGATTAGATGTAGTACTTGCTGAAAAAATGGGTGTCGGAACACGTACGAAAGCGCAAAACTTAATAAAAATGCAACTTGTAAAAGTTAACGGAAATGTTATTACGAAATGCGGATATGAAGTTGACGATAGCGACGCAATCGAAGTATTATCCGATTATTCCGCCAGTTTGGGCAGTTATAAACTTCTTAAAGCGATAGATGAATTTAAGCCGAATATCGAAAACAAAGTTTGTCTTGATTTAGGCGCGTCTAACGGTGGGTTTACCGACGTTTTATTAAAAAACAACGCAAAAAGAGTGTATGCGCTCGATATCGGACCGTGCGCGTTACCCGAGTATTTAAAAAACGACTCAAGAGTGACGGTTAAAGACAACACTAACGCGAGATACGTTACCAAAGAAGATTTTGACGAAAACATAGATTTTATTGTGATCGATTTAAGTTTTATTTCATTAAAACTGATTTTACCTACGGCTTATGCCGTTTTGAAAAAAGACGGATATATTATCGCTTTAATAAAACCGCAATTCGAATTGGAAAAAAACAAACTTACCAAAAGCGGTATAGTAAAAAGCGATAAATTACGCGAAACGGCAAAAGAGGGAATTATCGAATTTGCATTGGCGCTTGGTTTTACCGTGTCGGGCGTTACCGAAACTCCGCGGCTTTTCGATAACAAAAACGTCGAATATCTCGTCTACTTAAAAAAATAAACATA
>CAKRAY010000208.1 GCA_934296355.1 uncultured Clostridia bacterium | reverse complement strand
ATGTTGGGAGTTGGTGCGCGCATATGAGCGGACTAAAATTCCTATTATGTTTATGGAAAACTGTTGTTACGATAAGTTTGAACTGTTAACTACCGCGTTGGTCAGAGCGGGCAAACTTGGCGAAATCGTGCATTGCAAAGGTGCATATGCGCACGATTTGCGCGACGAGGTTGCGGGTGGATTCTTAAACAGGCATTACAGACTTTTAAATTATTTAAAGCGTAATTGCGAAAATTATCCTACGCACGAATTAGGACCGATTGCGAAAATATTAGATATAAATCGCGGTAACAGAATGGTTTCGCTCGTATCGGTTGCAAGTAAAGCCGCAGGTATGGAAAAATTTTTGAGCAGCGATAAAAATCCAGACAAATCGTTAGTCGGTTCTAAATTCAAACAGGGGGACGTCGTGAACACGGTGATTACGTGTGCTAACGGGGAAACTATACTTTTAACGCTGGATACCACTCTTCCCCGGTATTATTCCCGTGATTTTACCGTGCAGGGTACGAACGGACTTTGTGTTCAGGACGCGAATATGGTGTTCTTGGAAGAAAAGAATGAAAGCCACGAATTTTATGAGGCGTCGAAAACGATAGAAAAATACCTAAACAACGCCGAAGAGTACGGCGAATACCTCGTACCGCAATGGCGCAACATAACGGAAGAGGAGAAAAATCTCGGACACGGCGGTATGGATTATTTTATGTTTAAAGAGTTTATTCGTTGTGCGCTGGGCGGTGAGGAAATGCCTATCGACGTATACGACGCTGCGTCTTGGATGAGTATAAGCGCGCTATCCGAACAATCCGTTGCGCTTGGCGGACAACCGCAGGCTATACCCGACTTTACGCGTGGAGCGTGGTTGAAACGACCGAGAAAAGACGTATACGAATTTAACAAAAAGGATTGATTATGAAAAATGTTTTCAGCCGTTCCAAGTGGATATGGAACGAGAGAGATGCCGTTGTCGACAGCTATGGGGATTTTTACGTCGAATTAAACGTAAAAAAGGTTGAAAAAACTAAAATCAGGTTATCTTGCGACAGCGACTACGTTTTGATAGTAAACGGGAAGTACGCGGATAGTAACCAATACGCCGATTTTGAATACTATAAGATTTACGACGAAATAGACGTAACTGAATACTTACGCGAGGGCAAAAACTCTATATGTTTCGTTGTTTGGTATTTCGGAGTGGATTCTCAAAAATATTGTCGTGCGGATGCGGGGCTTATTTTTGAAATCGTAGACGAAAACGATAGCGTAATAATCGTGAGCGATGATAAGATTTTATCCCGAAGAGATTTGGCGTACGCGTCTGGCAGGCAAAAAGCGGTAAGTTATCAACTTGGATTTTCGTTTTTTTACGACGCGACGAAAGAGGATACGTGGCAAAGCGGAAATTTAGTCGGGTTTCATAAATCGGTAATCATTAATAAGAATTGTCGATTTTTTCCTCGTCCAAACGAAAAGTTAAAACTCGACGACAGAAAACCGTTAACCGAGTTGCGGAAGTGGCATAGTAATTTATCGGTCTTTGCCGATTTGGGAGAAGAGTGCGTCGGTTTGCCGGAAATAGAATTCGATAGTCCATGCAAACAAAAGATAACCGTTACCTGGTGCGAAGAGTTGTCTGCTGGTAACGTAAGACGCTATATGAGTGCAAACGACTATAGTTTCGAGATCGTGGCAAAGAAAGGTAAAAATCGCTATTTTAACCCGTTTTTGCGCGTCGGTTGCAGATATATGCAAGTTGACTCCGAAAAAGAAATACAAGTCGCTTATCTCGGAATAAGACCGTTTTTATATCCGTTGGAAAGAAAGGCAGACGGATTGTCGCTCGACGAGCAGGACAGAAAAATATACGAGTTGTGCGTAAAAACTTTAAGGCTTTGCGCTTTTGAGCATTACGTTGATTGCCCGTTCAGGGAGCAGGGGTTATATACATACGATTCCCGCAATCAGATGTTATCGGGTTACTTTGCTTTTAAAGGTTACGATTACGCCTATTCTAATTTAAAATTACTGTCTATGGACAAGCGCGATGATAAATTGATGGCGATAACTGTGCCTTGCAGGGTTGCCCTTGCGATACCCGCGTACTCGTTATACTATATAATTCAGGTATGGGAATATTTGCTATATTCAAACACAAAAACGCTTGATAGCACGATTATCGACAAATGTAGCGACGTTATTTCGGTTTTTTACGAACGAAAAAAAGACGGATTGATTTGTAATTTCAAGGGCGCGGATTACTGGAATTTTTACGACTGGTCGGATAATTTAAACGGTTACGGAGCAAATCGCGACCATGACGGTGAGCCGGATTTAAATATAAATTGCCTTTATATTATGGCAATGGATTGTTACTCGAAAATTTGTGAAAGAGTAGGAATAACCCCCGTTGTAACCGACGATCTCGAACGGATGCGTAAAGACGTTTTTGCCACCTATTACGATAAAGACGATGGTTTGTTGTCGTTGTATAC
>CAKRAY010000207.1 GCA_934296355.1 uncultured Clostridia bacterium | reverse complement strand
CTATCGCATGTATTTACGTCGGTGAACACAGATAGTTTAAATTTGATTAGATAATACAAAAAGGGCGCTAACGAAAGCGTCCTTTTTCTTAATAAAAAAACTCTCGCTTAAAAATTCAAGCGAGAGTTTTTTCCTATTATAGTTAAGAATTAACTATTCTTCTTTTGAGTCTTTATTAACATTTTATAATATGCTTTTTGGATTTTCCTGAAGAAGTTTACCACGCTATCTCCGTAATTCAAAGACATACCCTTGATTTTTCTAACCTTTCTCGAAACAACGATATCGTAAACGATATAGATGTAATAAAGTACTGCAAGTAGCCATAAAATTCCGAAGACGTAAACCATAGCGTTTGTGGAAACTTGATTGATCGCGGTTAACGTATATCCCGCAAATAATTCCACGTAAGAAACGTTAACGAATATCAATACGGCAAACATTACGAAACTGAAATATATTCTCTTCTCTTTAGTCATGATAGCGTAAATAAGCATCATTGCAAGCGCCACGTACATCGACATAGGATTCATATTGTTGCTGAAAATGAACATCATCGCGATGAACGCCGAGGCAAGAAGAACTAAGTTAAGTCTGTTTCTTCCCTTAAAGTATGCAACTGCAACGAGGGTCAACATAAACAGTATGAAGACAATCGAAACGACAAGCGAAGCCGTGCTGATTTTTCCGAAGTTGTTGCCGAGCAACGCCTGGAAGTTAAACGCGTTGAGCGTGTAAAGCGAGTTCGTATAAAGTTCGTTCCATGCGTTAGTAAAGCAAATCATAGTCGTTCCGTCTTTTATAGCGTTCAGATTGAACGGAACGGTTAATGCATAGAACAAAACGAACGTACTTACAAGTATAATCGACATAGGAATGAGTGTCTTTATGTCGTTCATACATACTAATATCGTATAGAAGACGATTATGGGCGCAAAGAACAACGCCGTCAACGAGAATAAGCAAGAAACCGCATAAACCGAAGCCGCTCCTACATAGTTTTTGTTAAGCATGAAGTAAATTACGCTTACAAGCATCAATGCCGTAACTGCGTCCGTATAGCCCCAAACTGCCGAACCGGCAAAAACGGTAGGAATAAGTAAATACATACTACCCGCTATGGTTGCGCCTACCCTGCCGACCGATTTAGTAAATATTTTATATAAAACCAACGCGGTTCCTATATTCGCTAAAGAAACGAAAAATCTAAGGAAGAACATGGTTGCAAAATACTCTCCACCGACCGATTCGAAGATTCTACCGAACAAACCCACGAAACCTAAGAAGTATAATTGTAAAGGCATCGAACCTATGCTTGCCAGCGTATATCCGTTATCCGAACAGAATAACGCAAGAGATTTCGAAAGATTTTGCGGTCCGTATTTTGCGATAAACAACGCTTGCGCGGAAAGTCCTTCGAGATTATATCCCATCGTGGTATGGGCGAAAGACGAGCCTATCGCCGTGGAAAGCACGTCGGTGATTAAAGTTACCGCTAAGCCGACCGTGACGATTAAAGTTATTCCCAACGTTTTACTATCGGTTAATTTCGCAAGGAAGCCGCCTTTATACGCCGAGGCAAAATCGGTTTTACCGTCGGGCGTTTCGCTAAAGTAAATATGTCTTTGTAACATAAAGTATCCGGCGTATCCGATAACAATAACGATTAACGCGCCCATAACTATATAAAAAGCGTTGAAGTCTTTTACTTCGCCGTAATAATCGCTCTTGAAAATACCTTGTCTGTTTTCCGTCGCGTCCGCTTTAGCGATTCTGGTTATGGTAAAAGAATTCAATATTACGTCCGCCGTTACGGGATAATCTTTATCTCCTACGCAGAAAAGAATCGTGGCGTCGCCGGTTTCTCCGGATTTGAAGGTAATAGTTTCCTTTTTAGCGCCTACATCTCTGTATTGAATACCGTCGACGGTCTTATTAAAGTCGTCGTCTTCCAAGATCGTAACAAACGCGCCCTTATAGCCTTCGCCGGTTTTGAATGTGGATATCGATTTAACGTTAAAGTCATAACTAATTCTATAATAGCATCCGGCGTTGAGTTTAACTTTTTGTCCGATATACGCCCAACCGGGAGTAGATGTGTTAATCTCGATTTTCGTATTATCGTCGTCGTTGTTCAACGAGAATACCGTACTTATATCGGTTATGCTATCGGAACTCTTTAATATCCAATTATTTTTCAACTCGGAAATCTTGGTATACTTGAACGTTCCTTCTTCATTTGAAGTAAACATGTTGGAACCGACTTTGCTGCACCCCACAAAAACGCTGAGCACCGCAACCAAGCACAGTACCGACAAAATAACTAAGATTGTCGTCTTTTTTTTCATTGTGAATACCTCTTTTAAGCGAATACAACCATTCCCGAATCGGGAACGGTTGTGTATTGCTTTGCATTTAGTGTGAATTAAGCGCGGGTCGCTTGTTTAATCTTCGCTGCCTTACCGGTCAAACCTTTAAGGTAGTACAACTTCGCTC
>CAKRAY010000206.1 GCA_934296355.1 uncultured Clostridia bacterium | reverse complement strand
GTTTAATAGTTTTTTGAGCAATAGGTAAGTTTTCACTGTCGAAAGCCATTATGGTTGCACCATTTATTGCTACAACTGACGAAGTTATAACCTTATTCGGTTTGGTAATAAAATATTTTTCTCCGTTATCGTGGAAATCAAATACATAATACGTTATGCCATCTTTTTCCACCATCCAGAACTCAGCGTTATTTTCCCCGTAAACTTTGATAGCGTTAGAACTATCAAACGTAGCGTTAGCGTCAACAAATTCTTTATATTGAGCAACCGTTGCCATTTTACTTCCCCTGAAATTCGTCTGATATTCTTTGTTAACGAATTTATCTTTCTCAATCTTCACCCTAAACGTATAGGTCGAGTTTTCGCTTTCAGGAGAAACAAGCCTCGTGCCGCCGCTTATTGTCAACACATAATATGCGGTCGATTCGGAAGCCGCTTCCTTAATTTTTAATCCGTTATCATTATTTTCGATATCAAGATTACTATCATATAAATAACGGCTTACGCCAAGATCCACATTTGTAAAAATACCAAACTTATCTTCTTTTGTAGTAGAGGAATAATTTCCACCCGCTATCATCGGATTACCTTGCGTTGCAGCCATTATTCCTTTATTTTTTACATTGGTAACCGTCAGTGTATAATTCGATGAATGAGCGGGATTGCCAAGAACCAAGTTGACCGCCTCACCATAATAACTGCCATAATATGTTGAATCAACTACTGTACCGCTACCACCAAAATAAGGTGCTCCGCCAAAGAATACTGCATTGTATTCAACTCCGATAATGTTAACATATACATCCGCATTCTTAACAATTACATCATTATTTCTCGACCATGCTTGTTTGAAAACATCTAACGCAATCCAATTAGAATATAAGCCTTGATTCCTTTCGAATTGAATACTGGCATTTTCATCTACCATATACATATCTACATTATCAAACACTGTAGTCGTGTTACCGCTCTGTCCGGGGCAAAGACTCACAAACGTATCAACATAGTAATAATCTATATTAGAAAAGTTCGACGAATTAAAAGAACTCTCAAAAACATAATTAAGCGTATCGTTCGAAATTAACTTATAATTTGTTCCATCACCTTTTGCTCCGTCTAATCCGCCGTTGAAATATCCGGAAACGGCATAAGACTCTGCTTCTCCAAATTTATTGAAGTTAGTATAAGTTCTAAGATCAATATCAGAAATCAGTTTGAAGAAATATTTGCTACCGTTTCCCATTTCTTCACTGAAATCACCTATTTTAACAAACTGTTCTGCGGTGGCAATCAGATACGGGCTTTCTTCCGTACCGAGTCCGCCGGCAAATTTATCCATATTTTCGATAACGGTGCTGTCGGTGACGATTTTATCGGTGTTCGCGGTTATTTTGTTATCGCCCTGCTTTGTTTCGATAGCCGTTTTAACAGCCTCGGGTACTACTACGGAAACAGCGGAAGCCGTGGTATCCACGGAAACCACCGCCGTGCCGTCCGTTATTTTTGCAGCGTCAGCGTTTACCTTTATTGCGGCAGCCTTAGAACCCGTTTCCATTACTACGCGACCGTTTGCGAGTTCTATGTTACCGAGAACTTCGCCGTATTCGTGATAAGAATGCGGAGCAACTGCGGTTATCGTGATTTTATCCGCTTTGCCGTAGTGGTTTACCGTGGCGCCGTGTGCGTTTACGGCAAGTGTGCCGCCGTTGGTGCGGATCGTTACGGTTTTTGTTTCGTTGCTTTTAAAAGTAATGGTGCCTTTTACGGTGTTTTCGCCAACGTCAAGACCGTTTGCAACGGTCATATCGCCGAGTTCGGCTGTCCCCATTACGTAACTATTATAATTTTTGTTCGCCGCTGCGGCAGACGCGTCGGCAACGATTTTCCAAAAATCTCCGTCGGTTGCCTCTTCGGTCTTAGAGTTCGGGATATATTCTATACTGCTGTCCTTTTTGTACACGAAGCAGTCGTTTTTGCTGTCCCAAAGAATTTCGTTATCGGTCGCGCTTGCGTTGATTTTGGCAACGTCGTAACCCGCTTTTGCCGCCGCTTCCAGAGCGGACTGCATAGTTTCGTGCTTGCCTACCTCGGTATCGACCGCGAGCGCGGTGTTAAGATTGCGCACGAGTTGCGTGTCCTTGCTTTCGTTTGCTTTCTTCACTACGTTTACGAAGGTCGGAATCAGTACGGCGGCAAGAATCGCAACTACCGCAATGACGATAACCAGTTCCACGATGGTGAAGCCTTTTTTGTTTGTCTTCTTCATTGTTCTTACTCCTTTTCAATGGATATTTTTTCTGTTCACCGATTAGCATATTCGGTGAACAAAAAGGAGTATATTGTAGGGTGAAAAAAGGAGCAACTTGCCGTAAAGCGTGTAAAAGTATGCTTGTATGCTTTTACCGCCAAAGGCTGTGTCGCGACGCGCTCCCGCCGTTTATAAACAATTCCTTAATCTTGGCTTCTCCCTGCGGGAGAGGCTCTGCCGCAGGCAGTGGTGAGGGGGTATTCTCTATATATTAC
>CAKRAY010000205.1 GCA_934296355.1 uncultured Clostridia bacterium | reverse complement strand
CATTTATACATACTCTCGCTCACCTTCGCATTATAAACAATCGCGGTTTCAAATCGATTTTTTCGACGTGTAAGAAACCGCCGTACTTCCTATGCTCTCCGTCGACGTCGAAGTCGTATTCGCCGTCTAAAATCATTTCGACTTTTTCCGTCTCCGTGAACTCTATGTTTCGCGACCGATAATCTTTGTCGAAACCGATAAAAAACGCTCTGAAAAACGGGAAAAACATTCTTATCTTGCCGAAAAAGTTGTTTTTACCGGTCGTTTTTATCAATAACAAACCCATCGTCTTCTTGCGCGCGTCGTAAGCGCGGTTGAAGTTAAAGCCGAAACAGCGATTACTGTCGATTACCATTATCAAGTTATACTCGCCGACGAACGTATATTTGTCGGTGACCACTTCCGCGCCTATTTTATTCACTTTGTACGAAGATAAAATCTTCGTACAATACGCGAGCGCTTTGAACTTTTTTTTCGCCTTGCTCTTCGCTCGGTACCCTATGTCGGTAAACGCGCCGGCGGCTATTACGTACGAGAACAACTTATCGTTGACCGTACCCATAAGCCTAAGCCGTTTTACGCCGTAAGCGAGGTCGCCGTTTTTCGACTTCGCGCGCTCGTTCAGCGTGCCGCAAGGAAAGTAAAAAACGTCGATATCCCGGTCTTTTACCTTGTTAATCGCGTTATTTATCGTACCGTCGCCGCCGCATACTATGAGTTTATCGTATCCGTCCGCGTCATAGTCTTGCTCCGGCGAAGTTAATATAACTTCGTCCACCTCGTCGTTTTTGGCGCAAACGTACTTAATAAGTTCCGCTTTCACGCCGTCGGAATTCCCGCTCATTCCGTTTATTACGAATAACGTCTTTTTTTCTGCCACAAAAACTCCGCTTTCTGCCGACTTTTCGTCCGTAAAAGACAAGGTTTTCGCCGCTTAGACATTCCGATACGCGTCGGCATAAACGTATCGACCAATTCTCTCGGCGTTCCTTTATATTATTCACATACCACGGGTTAGTATGCGAATAAAAAGCAAAGTTTTTGTTTAATCCTCCCGTTTTCTCTACGAAAACCTATGGGAGCGACCAAGGTGCGTTGATTTCTTGTGAAAACCGAGCGGCAACGTGTGCCGTTGCATCCAATTAGACGTAACGAGCAATTTTTTACGTTTAAGTTAATACAAGCAATATGCTTTCGTTTCTCGTAATAATTGCCGTACGATAGTCGAGGTTTTCGCAAGAACCACAAATCATTGCGATGCAACGTGCGTACGTTGCTTTTTTGTGGTGCAAAGCGACGTGCATAGGACGCTCCTAAGTTTATAGCGTTTCCGTTAAGTTTTTCAGGTATTCCCTCGCCGCCGCTCCGTAGGTTTCGTTACGCAAAGCGAACTCTACGTTGGCTTTCAAAAATCCGAGTTTATTGCCGATATCGTATCTGATTCCCTCGAATTCGTACGCGTATCCGCCTTTTGTCCTCAGCAATTCGGCTATGGCGATGGTCAGATACAATTCGCCCTTAAAAAGCGGCGCGGCGTTAAGCGCGTCGAAAATATCGGGCGTAAGAACGAATCTTCCCATACTCGCAAAGCGAGAAGGCAGTTTGTCTATCGGCGGTTTTTCTATGATATCGATAGCCTCTACGATTCTTCCTTCTCTTTTTCCGGGCAAAATGCAGCCGCAAGAAGAAGCGACGTTTTCGTCGCACTCTTGAACTCCTATAATCGTTTTTTGCTTTTTATAAAACGCTTCCGCAAGTTGCGCCGCAGAACTTTTCCTTTCGTTGTAGATAACGTCGTCGCCGAACAGCGTTAAAAACGGTTCGTCGCCTACGGCGTCTTTCGCCGAAAGAACGGCGTCGCCGTTACCGCGCATGGCTTCTTGCGTGACGAAAGTGAACTTCACTCTTTCGCGAAGTTCGTCTATCGACTTCAACCGACTTCTGTCCGTCATTCCGTCGTAGATTTCGTCTTTACCGAAATATCTGCGTACGCCCTCTTTATTCTTACCGATTACGAAAATAATCTCCTCGACGCCCGCCGCGGCGGCGTCTTCGGCAATGAGTTGTAACGCGGGTTTGTCGAATATCGGCAGCATCTCCTTAGGAACGCCTTTCGTGATTGGCAAAAATCTCGTTCCGTATCCCGCCGCAGGAATAACTGCTTTTTTTATAATCATTTCTTTTTCTCCGAATTCCTTTTTTATTTTAGGTTAATCAAAACGCATAGAAAAATACGCAAGATTCGACAATTTTAATTATATTGTACAAACCTAATTTTGTCAATAAAACAAGACATAAGCGATACGGTCGCCGCATTGCCGAGACCGGTCGTTCGGCACCGGTCGCAAGGGTGAAGCGTGTGACGCTTCCACATATTCGGCAAGAAAATAAATCTATTGACAAAAGCCTATAATATGCTATAATTTGAATATCAAAAACCTATTACGGAGGTAAAATATCTTATGAAAAAGAGAATCACGATTATCGCTTTCGCTCTTGCCGTAGTAATGCTCGTCGCTTGTTTATGCGCGTGCGTTCCCACCTCTCTCGAAA
>CAKRAY010000204.1 GCA_934296355.1 uncultured Clostridia bacterium | reverse complement strand
GTTGTATATCAACAGTTTCTAAACGGTTTTACTGACGTAGCGTATAAAATTTCAAAAGAAGAAGTTCAGAAAAAGCCGGTAACTCTTGACGGAAAAGCAAAAATCTCTTGGAACGGAAACAATTTTTGGTTGTTTGTGAAAGGAAAATATGATTCCTCATCGCCAAGAGAGAAAACAATTCTGTCGGCGGAAATCAGTACAAAAGAAGAACCGACTGCAGAATCCAAGATTTTGGCTTTATATGTTTATAAAGATGAATTATACATAAATCTTGGTGGCAATAGGGTTCGGTTTTCGTTGAAAAACTCTAAATGGACAGATTATTATCCTTATTCTATGAAAAATTATTCCGCTTCCGATTTGCAAAAAATCGCCGGCGTTATGGCGGGATGCGTTAACTTGAATACTCCGATTACCGGAAAAAAACGCATAGCGAACGGCAAAGAAGAATACAAATACCAAATCGATATCGACCTCGACAAATCTCTACCGATGGTAGTAAACAGTTTGTCGAGTATGACCAAAGATGAAATTTCCATTGAGGAATTACTTGCGGCAATTTTAGGAGTGGAAGTAAAACAGTTAATTGATGGCGACATTCCGCAAGCGAACTTAAAGATGGTTTTCGAACTATCGTCCAAACAAATATCTAAACTTGACGCTCAATTAGAAATCGATTTAAGCGAAACGAATAGTAAATTAACCGACGGCGATGACTTGAACGCGGAAATCAATCTTGAAAAATTAAATATAACGAACGATTACGTCGGCGGACTTACGGTAGATTTTGTCAACGATAACGAAGAGAGAAGTAAGTATACGAGTTTTTCGGAGGCTATTTACTCATTCGTTGTTCCAATGAAATTGTATCAAAATGACGACGCCGTTGCGACGGACTATATTACCAAAGTTACCACAAGAGTATTCCAAGAAGATTCAAGCACTAATTATTTGTTCTTCGAGTATTTCAACAAGAAAGAAAATGCGGTAGAACGAGCGGTTTACCTATATGACGGTTATCTATATATATATGGACCAGACAAGAATAACGAACGCAAGTTTTTGCATAAGTCGGCGGTTGATTTATCGGATATTGCGTCGCGTACGGTAAGTAACTCTTTCAACGGTAAGAGCAAAATGGATATATATAAGTTGATAGGGTATGTATTTAATAATACCTCTATTACAGCGGAAGAACTCAGAGTGTTGGTTACCGAAAAACTGTTTACGGACGTGTGGTACAATTTTTACGATATGATTGACTATTTAGACGCAATGACGCCGGATTACGATTGGAAAACCGAAAATCCCGATTTATTGGAATTTGAGAAATATATGATTACCAATGAGATTTTGTTTACCATAGAGTATTCTTCCGAATTTATTGACATATTGCGTCCCGATGATGAAAGGATAACCGAAATTGTCAATAGATTAAAGAATGCGCAAATAGAAGATATTACAAAAGATAATACTTCCGATGAAACACTATCGCATGATTAAATTCGCGCGAACAATTGAAAGCAAAATTAGCTTTAGCGCGCTTGTAAAATAAAAATAATTAGTATATACTACTATTATGAAAAATAAGAACATTTGGAGGTTAGTATGTTCACAAAAGATATGTTATTGATTGACGCTTTTCGCACGGAAGGTATAAATATTGACGCAATGGCTACGGTTTTGGCGGATATGGGAATGCATTGTTTAGGTTGCGCTTTAAGCCACGGCGAAACAATAGAAGAGGCGGCAAAAGTTCACGGTATTGATCCTGATATTATGTTAAACGCCTTAAACGAAGCTGCAAAATTGCCGCAATAAATAAAAGAATAAGTAACAGTGGATGCTGTTCCCGTATATTGCGGGAACAGTTTTCATTTTATAATACATAATATAAGCGAGAAAACCTATTCACAATGAGTTTCGAGCAAGTCATTTCATCTAACAATTACTAATTGTCATTGATAAGTTCAATTGCGTATCAATGCAAATAACTATTTTTTTGTAAGACGTGTAATAATAGTTATGATTTTTTTATACAAATCAGATACGACAATGCCGCGTGAATTATCAAATATAGGTAAAAAGGTTGCGTTATATGCAATAAAAACGGCGTTCGGATATGATGTATCGGCAAAAAACGTGCTTAAAAACAAATACGGAAAACCATATTTGACTTATAGCAATGCCTTTTTTAATATTAGCCATGAAAAAGGTTTAGTAGGTTGCGCAGTTTCCGAAAACGAAGTAGGATTCGATATAACCGGAACGAGGGAATTTAAGAGTAATTGTATAAATAGGCTTTTTTCCGATAAAGAAGTAACGGTTGCAAAAAATAATACGGATTTTGCGGCGCTTTGGGCAATTAAAGAAAGCTATTATAAATGTTTAGGGACAGGCTTATCTATCAATAATCTAAAGGTATTAGATTTTTCCGATATTTTAATAGGTAGACGCGGGATAATTAATGGGAAACTAATCAATTATCAAACAATCGAGGACTATAATATTGCTATATGTAATAATAATTCTAACGATTCGATAGCAGTCGAGGAAATAAAGTTTGTTAGCGATAATGA
>CAKRAY010000203.1 GCA_934296355.1 uncultured Clostridia bacterium | reverse complement strand
GAGTATCGCCATTCGCTTGCAGGTCAGATGAGCTTTTTCGATATGGAAGATGAAAGCGAGCTGAACGAGCCGGCTATTACTTCTCTTGAGGATTTTTCAATTTCCGAAAAGCTGGCAATGGAAAAGGAAATAGCCGGAATGTATTTGTCGGGGCACCCTATGGATAAATATGAAAATGTTTCAAAGGCGATAAAGGCGAAGAGAGCGAACTCACTTTCGACGGCGAAAAGTACGTGTTTAACGTAAACGAAAAAGATGACACAGTCGCAAAAATCAAGGCAAATGCCGTTACGAGTAAGAAGTACAGCAATAAGACGTTCACGTGTATGGTTGACGGAAGAACGGCAACTCTTATGTTCGATAACTACGAGAAATGTACTTATATTACCAAAAACGGCAAGGAAATAAACGGAGCGCAAGCGGGTAACGATACCCCTAACGCTTACTACGACTATGAAGCCGACGTGGTTTTCGTTTACTCGTACAAAAAAGGCAACTTCTATTCGAGTAAGTTTGTTCTGGACTTAAAGAATAACACGTTTACTGTCGCGCAACGCGACGAACTGTACGGTTATTACGTTTTCGATAACAAGTTTTTGTTTATCGACGGATACGGCACGGGACATATATCTTATAACAACGCGTCTTACGTTACCGCGCAAGTAAGGTACGAGAGGTTCGGCAGCGAACTCATAGTGACCGCGTTCAATTATGCTCCGAGTTATGGCGGCGATACCGAAGTAACGTTTTACGTAAGCGACCTTCTTAACCTTCTTACCGTTAAAGAGTCCTCGGGCGTTTTACCAGCCGGCGCGCAATTCGTTAACGAGTTAATCGGCGACGGCGCGCTCGTCACGATGGGCAGTTATATCTTTAATGCCGGCACAAGCACGAATACGATACTCGAGCAAATTACCATAATAACCAAAGACGGAGAACTCGACCTCGAAGCGAAGAAAAAATGCGTGGACGTAACGAAGATAAACGTAAACGGCAATAACGAGTTTTGCCAGTTTACCGTCACGCTTACCGTCGGCGGCAAAAAAGTAGTTTCTTACTATGCGGTAGAGTATAGACAAAGCAAAAATCTCTGTAACGGAAAGGAGCTCGCGGTGGACTACGGCTCCGGCATAGGCATATCTACGACGAGTTTATGCTTAGACGGTTTCGGCAACGCGAAACTCGTTTACGGAGAGACGATATACTTAGGTAGCGTTACCGCAATGGACGACAACTCGTTCGTGGCGAAAGTGCGTTCGGATAAGGGCGCGTTCATATCGCTCAAAGGCGAAAAGAAAGCGGATATGATTATGACGGTAACGGCGACGGGCAACGTAGGTTTCAGAGAATCGTTCTTGCTTCCCGGCACGAACAAACCCGAGATAATCGGCTCGGCTTCTTGCGTTTTGAGAAGAATCGTAAAAGGCGCGCAAACCAAATACTTCCTTGCGGCGAACTCCGCCGACGTGGGAAGCGAAGCGGAAGTTACGATTATTTCCGGAACGGATATTAACGAAGCGGGTACGGTAGTCAAACTTTCGGCAAACGGCAAAGAGTATTACGTTAAAATCAAAGAGTGGGGCAACGCGACCGGCGGACTCACGGAAGCGGACAAACTCATCGGAACGTACAAAGCGGACGGAAAACCCGACCTTGTTTTGGACGGATTCGGCAAAGCGCGTTTAGGCGACGAAGAGGGCGAGTACGTTATTAACGCTCATAGCGCGATAACTTTCAAAAACGCCGATAAGTTCTTGATATTCGTTATAAGAAACAAAACTTACGCCGAATACGATATAGAAATCGACATTGGCATTTTAGCGAGAAGAACGTTTACGCATACGTACTCGTTCGTTTGCGGCGACAGCGAGGCTGCTGTGTACACGGCGGAAACGACTTTCGTATTCTTATCGACGGGTAAAGTCATTGTGAAGTCGACTTCCGCAGACCACGATCAAGACTGCGAAAACGGCGACCTCTATAAACCGTCGTTCGTTACGAGCGAAGAAAAAGAGGGCGTTTATATAGTGAGCAGAGATACGGTAACCATAACCGTTGGCGAAACGACTTTCGTTTTCTCGATTAACGACGTCACGGAAGCGACCGCTCTTAAATGCGAAAGCACTACGCTCGAATCGGGAACGCACGGTTTCTTCAATGTGGGAACTACTTTTACGCTGAAAACGGAGTAATACGGTACCAATCGGCAACGCCCGCGCGTTGCATCGCAATTTCGCGAATAGACATTATAATTTTTCTAGCATATATCCGCGTATATGTGTGCTAGCGTAACCTTGCCCCCCAACCGGTGCGCGACGCGTTAAGCAAGTAACACAGTGTGGTGCCTTGTAGTCAAAGCGGGCAAGGGCTACGCCCGAAGACTGGCAAAACTGTCATTGACTTGGCAATGACTGAGGGGTGTTTAAATAGGATATCCAATTTTCCTTTATACTAATGCATTACAGTCCAAAAGAGGTCGGTTGACCTCTTTTTTTTGTGCTGATGCGTACTGTTAACCGCCGAAGCGCCGACTTACAAGGAAGCCGTTACGTACCTTACGGCTTACATTCAAGTTCGCA
>CAKRAY010000202.1 GCA_934296355.1 uncultured Clostridia bacterium | reverse complement strand
ACGGTATGTTGCTTTGCTTCTTCGCTTTGAATTTTCACAACTTTTTCGTCTGCCGAATAATATCCGACGTTTGCGGTGGCAATCGTACTCGTAGTTATCGTCGTTGCCGCTCCTGTATTCGAATATGCAAATAATACTTTCAACTCGGGATTACACAACTCCGCATTTAAATTGCAAAGCGTGAACTCAAAATTTGTGAAATCATATGCAGACAACACGATATACAGTGCGAAAGGATTATTTTTGCCGTAATCTTTATCAGCGGTAACGGAATAAAAGCAAGAATAGATTTCGCCCGTATTATAGCGTGTTGTATAAATCGACTTTGTGCTTCCGGGTTTAAAACCGCCGCTTTCGCCACGCCCCGTACTATCTGCAGTATTCAACAAATAATAAAAGTTATCATTGCCGCCTTTATTTAAAATTCTGAAATCGAAAGACATCGCATAGGTTTCGCCCGCTTTCATTTCGGTATTTAAGTTAATCGGTAAATAGTAAGAAGTTGCATCTTTTTTATAAGACGCATTGATTTTAACGCCTACGCTCGCTCCGTCTGCTAAATCGGCTTTGTTTTGCGTGTATACGTAAGTAATCTTTTCCGGAAAACGGCTTTCCACGCGCGCGCCGCACAATTCGTCGTCTACTTTTTCAATCAAATTATCCGAAACCAAAGCTTTTAATTTCTCATATTCAAGTCGTTCTTCTTCAGAATAATCATCGAACACACCCGCCATACTTGCGGTGTTTACGGTTTGCCTGAAAGATCTCTCGGAATAATATGAAGATTCCGCAACTATTCCGTCTGCGTTTTTAATTTTAGCGGTTGCTTTAAAAACAGTGTCCGGATCAACGTCATTTAAAACAACATTAAATCTGCTGTAATTGTCGTCTATTGCAGAAAATTTCTTCGCCTCGAAGAACCTTGTTTCGTTACCGTTATTTATCGACATGCCTATGGTATAATCTTTGCCGATATATTTGTTTGCCGCTTTTGCCGAAAATCGTATTCCCGCGGTAGTTACGCCATTCTCGGTTGCGCAACGAATGGACGCCCCGCCCAGCATTTCAACCGCGACGGCATTCTCGTCCGCTGCCCGTGCGACGTAGTTATTGTTAATAGTCGCTATACCTGCAACAAAAGATAACGCCATAACGGCAAAGACCAAGACGATAAAAGATCTTTTAATTTTACTCATTAGAAGTCCCTCCTTCGCCTTCAAGCGAACCGTCTTCCCAGCCGTACAACGTATCGGCAGACGATTTAAACATCATTGTCACATCAAGCAAGTTTGCAATGCTTACAACATTAGGTTTTTGATATTGTTTTTTTTGCATTTTTCTCCTCCTTTTGAGTATGCCAACTCATTTTTCACTTCCATTATACAACGCATTTTTTCCTTTTTATATACTAATACTTACATAAAGTTATGTATTTTTAACATTTTTCATTTCCAAAAAACGCTTCTTTTTATGGAAACTTTGTTAAAATCGGCTTGTTTTTTCAGGGGATATAAATTTATTTGTTTTTTTTAACTAATAATTGACTTTTTTCAACGTGTATAATACAATAATAATATATTCTTTATTCTGGAGGCGTCAGATGCTTCATTATAACGAGAGAACCATTAAATATTCTCCTTATACCGCAATAATCGCTATGCCCAACACGCAGCCGCACACTATGACTTACTGGAAGATTACTTACGCTATTGAAGGAACAAGCATTCAACGCACGGACGGAATCACCCGAACACTTTCAAAAACCGGCATACTCATAATCAAGCCCGACGCGCAACATCAAATAATTTCATATTCTAACGAAAAATATCGACATAGAGATATTTATGTTTCGGATTCAGACATGAAAAAATATTGCTCGTTCTTAAAATCCAATCCCTACGATTATTTAAGCTCGAACTCTACGTTTTTCGAAACAAATATTCTCGCAATAGAAAATCTGGAATACACGCTGAATCTGTTTCCGACAAATTCCTCAGAAAAAAACGATTACCTGTCATCGCTTCATACATCGGTCGTAATAAATGTTTTAGCGTTATTTTTAGAACATCAGGAAAAATCTTTTGTAAAGCCCAAATGGCTTACTATGATTGAGAATCGAGTAAACGACGTAACTTATTTACAGAATAACGTCACTTTTCTCATTCAAGACATTCCGTATAGCCACGGTCATATTTGCCGCGAGTTCAAAAAGTATAACAATACCACTCTGACCGAATTTCTTAACAGAGCCAAAATCGCCTATTCTAATATTTTGTTAATGGACAAACAGAAATCCATTGCAGAAATAGCGTATTTCCTTGGTTTTACGCAGCAAAGCGCATTTATAGCATACTATAAATCATATTTTAAAATTTCTCCCGGCGCATACCGAAAGAAATACTTGCTTAATAAAGATTTATCGTCTACTTCTTTCTGGGGTGAATGACGGCAATGTAAAATTACCGTTAACGTTTTACCTTTTTATATGTCTTAACTCATTTTGGCAATGGGGCGTGTGTATGGATAATATAATACAAGAGGCTTTGTCTTCGCGCTTATAGCTCGCGCCGTCGATCGTAA
>CAKRAY010000201.1 GCA_934296355.1 uncultured Clostridia bacterium | reverse complement strand
GTTCGAGGTCAAGCATGTAATGGAAAAAATTAAACCACTTTCCAGTTTTCCTACGTTCTAAATAAATTTCGGTAAACTTGTCGTATTCGTTAAGTATTTGCGGTAAATGCTCTTCTTTCAAAGATAGCGGGGAACTGTCGGGCAAAACTACCGGTTCTACCGATATTTGGTCGAATCCGGCGTCGTTAAGATAAATGATATCGTCGCAAAAATCTAAATTATTCGCGGTAAACGTGCCTCTGACGTAATACTTCTTGTCGCCTCTTATACTTCTTAAAAACTTAGCGTTTTTCAAAATAATCTCATAAGTGGGTTTGCCGTTACGAGAATGACGCATTTTATTATGTACGCATTCCCTTCCGTCGATACTTAAAACGATATTGTCCATCGTGTCGTTAAGATAACGCGCGTTTGCCTCGTTCAACAACAAACAGTTTGTAGTCATAGTAAAACTTATTCTTTTTCCTAAACTACTCGCTTTCTCGTTGCCGTACGATACAATGCCTTTAACCACGTCGAGATTCAATAAAGGTTCTCCGCCGAAAAAGTCCACTTCGAGATTTTTGCGCTTTCCCGAGTGTTCTAAAAGAAAATCGATGCTTTTCTTACCGACGTCCAAAGACATATAGTCTTTTTCGGTATTGTAATTTCCTCCGCCCGCAAAGCAGTATTCGCAATTCAAATTGCAATCGTGACAAATGTGCAGACAAAGCGCTTTTACCTCGGTAGTATTTTTTTTAAAAGAAGAAATGAGCGGTTTGCAATTCAACTCGCCGCTTGCTTCCATTTCGTCGTATTCCGATTGAATTTCTTTAATATCGTTTTCCGGAATTAGCGCATAGTCGCGCTTCTCCTTGTCCGTTAATAAATCGGAGTATCTTTTCTTTGCACACAAAAAAGCGACATAATCCACGTCTAGCAGACTGCCACTTTCTACGTCCCATAGGAAATAGTATTTTTTTCCTTTATGGGTATATTCAAATGAATGAACCATTATTAGATAGTTTCTTTCTTATTGGTGTTAATCTTCTCTTCTTGTTTGCAAGATTGATTTCCTACGGTGCAACTCGTTTTGCACGCGGATTGGCAACTGGACTGACATTCGCCGCAACCTACTTCGTGATTCTTGCATAAAGATTTGGTAAAAAGTTTTTTAATATGTTTCATAAAAACTCAGCCTCCGTTTTTTTGTTAATATTATTATAATGATTTTCTTCATATAAATCAAGGCTTTTCTCTCTATTCATAAGAATATCGCGTTATTTTTTTTAATATAATGTATAAATCAATGTTAAAGGAGTGTTTGTAATGGAGAAAGTAAATGAAAAAAAGCCTTTCTTAGGCGACGCGTTGCGCGGAATTTTTTATTGTGTAATTTTAAATTTAATTTTTATTTTTGTTCTTTCGATAATAAATAAATTCGTTCCTATAGATTCGAAAGTTATTGTTATAATAAACCAAGTAATCAAGATAGCGGCAATATTCGGCGCTTGTTTTATCGGCATTAAGGAACATAAAGCGTCTCTCTTCAAGGGAATGTTGATAGGTTTAGTAGGTACGATTATTTGCTGGATTATCTCTTCTATTATACAAAAATCGTTTACGTTCACATATATTACCGCAATTGAGTTCGTAACGGGATTGGTTGTCGGGGCGTTATGCGGCGTTTTGAGTATGTTGTTAAGAAAAAATAAAATTCGTTAAGAAAAAGGGAGCGATTTATCGCTCCCTTAAACTATTTGCCATTAACTATTACTTTTGGGTATTGGTATCGCCGCTGCTCATCTTTTGACGAATGGCATTCTTAACGATAGTAACCAAAGACGGGCTGTCTTCCGTACCTACGTTAATAACGTATTGGTCGGTACCGGGATCATATTCTACAATTGTTCCCACGAATCCGCCGATAGTCATGATTTTATCGCCGATTTGAATGGAATTCATCATTTCTTGTTGCTTTTTCTTTTGCTTTCTTTGCGGAATAATCGTCATAACGATCATAAGCACCAAGAAAACTCCGAGAATAATGTACAACCAATATTGTTGCATAGCCGAAAGTATATTTAACATTGCTTTTTACTCCTTTATTTTTATTGCTCAATTTATAGTACAATATTTTAGTATTTTTTGCAAGTATTTATTTCAATAATTATTTTAACCGATAATTTGCAAAGAATTCATCCCTAAAATCAAGTAATCTGTCTTCCCAAATCGCCTTCTTCATTTGTTCGGTTAATCTATGTAACATTCTTACGTTATGTAAGGATAACAGTCTGCCGCCGAATATTTCGTCCGTATTAATTAAGTGTCTGATATACGCTTTCGTATAATTCTTACAAGCGTAGCAATCGCAACCCTCTTCTATAGGAGTGAAATCTTCTTTATACGCCGCGTTTCTTACGGTTATATCGCCGTTAAAAGTCATAGCCGTGCCGTTTCTTCCTATACGGGTAGGCAGAACGCAATCGAACATATCGATTCCTCTTACGACTCCCTCAACTAAACAATCCGGACTTCCCACGCCCATTAAATACCTCGGCATATTCTCGGGATAATACGGACGTAACGCGTCTAACATTTTATACATTACGGGTTTCGGCTCCCCGACGGAT
>CAKRAY010000200.1 GCA_934296355.1 uncultured Clostridia bacterium | reverse complement strand
TTACACTTCTTAAACCTTTCTGTTCGATTGTTAGGGTACACTGCTATTTAAGATAGCCTACATAGAATAACCCAAAAACAGCGTTTTGTCAAATGATTTTTTTAAGTTTTTTTATATTTTTTTTCGTTTTATAAAAAAAATTACTTAACGCGAATTTTTTCTCAACTCGTCCTTATTTAATATGGTTATTTTTCCACGCGCCCTTGATATGCACTCCGCTTTTTCGAGGGCTTTAAGCCTTCTCGACACGGTTTCCCGCGCCGCGCCGATTCTTACCGCAATTTCTTCTTGCGTATACTTTACCGTCGCGCTTCTCGCTCGATTGCTTTCGGAAAGCAAGAACAAGGCGATTTTTTTATCTACGTTCCCGAAAAGTATCGTGTTTAACCTTGAAATAAACTCTTCGTCCCGCTCGTATGCGACCCGAGTGACGTAGAGTTTGAATTCAGGGTCCTTCTCGCTCATAAGAAGCGTTTGCTCCTTTTCTATAACGTAAATTTCGCTCGGCGTAGAGAACCTGTAACTATAATGTCTGCCGACGTAAAAGCACGTTTCGCCGCTTATCTTGAACGCGAAAACTTCCTCGCCGTTCTCTCCTATATAGAACGCGTTTACCCCGCCTTTTTTAAGATAAACAAAACCGCCGAGAGCCGCGTAGTCTATCGTTTCGCCTTTTTTGTAAACTTGCTTTTTCCCGATACGCATGGTTTCCGCGAAAGCGTATTCTTCGTAAAGCCATCTCTTTTTCTCGTCCGGTTTCATCTTACTCTATATTCTCGTATATTTATTTTTGGGTTCTCAAAATTCTTATTTCGGTTTTCTATTCCCCGTTTTTTCATGGTAATACGCGCTTTGCCGCGCGAATTATTGTCCGTCTACTTCCAGCCTATTGTTGCCCGTCGCGTAGTCGATTACGATACCCGGTTGAACGTTATAGCAATACACGTTGAAGCAAATTCCCTCGCCGTTATCTTCGAGCGAGTAGGCTTCCATCTGCACGCCGCGCGCCACGAGTTCGTTACCGACGAATATGGGCGTAACGCGGAACAAAACGTGATTTTCCGTTTCCTTCACATAGTCCGCCACTAAGTTTTCGTAAGGGAGCATACCCTTTATGTTAAGATATCTCGTGCCGGTAATGAGGTTGCGTTTATTGGCGTTTTCGCCGGCGAGTTGAAAGCCTATAAGGTGACATCTGTTATACAAATACCCGCCGTCCACGATAGAAGTGTCGTATTTAGAAGTAACCCAACCCGACGGCTTGACTTGACCGATACTTTCTCTATCGTCGGCGGGCATCGTTTCCAAGCCGATTAAAGCGAAAGTAACTCCGCATCTACCGAGAGCGTCGAGTTCGCTGTAAAATTCATAGCCTTTTTCCGTCGCTTTTTCTTCGTCGCTAAACACGGGGATGTTGCCGTTAATCTCCACCGAAGCGTTGCCCGAAAATGCGGGAACCGAGCCGATATCGACCGCAACCGTTTCTTTAACGACAATCGTCTTATCTGCGGTCTTGATTTTTTCGTCCGAAGTTTCCAGTCTGACGGTGGTTTCACCCGCGTCGAGAGCGTTAACGAGTACGGTTAACTCGTTCCCCTCGTAGGCAGTAATTTCCCCTTGGACGATTTGCTCTTTTCCAACCTTAACCAAGACGTTTTCTTGCATGTATTCGAGGGTAAAAGTATTATCGTCGAAGTCAACGTTCGCGGTATCGTCCAAAGAAACTTGCAATTCTTTCATTTTATCGACGATAGTCACGGTTTTTACGATAAACTCGCCCGACTTGCCCTCGTCAATACTAAGACTATCGGCGGAAGCGAGCGTAAGTTCGTTTATGCCCGAATCGGACATCTCGTCTATATACTTCGCTAACTCTTTTACCGTGCCTTTAATGCTGTCGATAAAACTACAGCTCGCCAAAGCGACGCATAAAAACGCCGCTAACAGCGTACCGATAACGATTTTTCCGACCTTTTTCATTTTCTATAAATCTCCTTAGTGATTTTTTCGTGCGAATATCCCGCGAACTCGCTCGATTCTACCATATTTAATTCGCGGTAATTAAAATCAATCTTCGTGCCGACGGGATAATCTCTATTCCATCTATATACTATAAGTTCTTCGATTTCGTTTTCAAAGCCATCTAAGGGACAGTTTTCTACAAAGCAAAAGTCGTCCTTGCCCGCTTGCGCGAGAAAATCTTCGCAAACGACGATATTATCCGCGTTTTCGTCAAAAATCTTCCTCGAATACGCGTTCATAAAAAGTTTTTTTCCGCGCGTCAAAAAAAGAATATCCGCGCAAACGACCCTATCTCTTGACTGCCTGCGTCCGGCAAAAGTCATGCCCTCGTTGTCGTCCAAACAAACTATCGCTTTCATTCCTACCGCCTCCCCGCATTATATGCGCGCCCAAATAAAGATTCTATCATATTCTAACACGGCGGCAAAAAAAAATCAATACACCGCTACGCAACGTACGCACGTTGCATCGCATCTTCGCGAATAGACTTTATCGCATTTTTTAGGATATAGCCGCGTATAGGCGTAACGCGTCGCGCCCTGGTTGGGAGGCAAGGCTTCGCTAACACACTTATCCGCGGCTATATGCCTATTAACTTACAAGGAAGCCGTTACGTACCTTACGGCTTATTATCTAAGTTCGCAAGACT
>CAKRAY010000199.1 GCA_934296355.1 uncultured Clostridia bacterium | reverse complement strand
CATTGAAACTGCGCCATCCTATTATTTTTTTTCGGTTATATAAGCGTAGGCGAACTTCTCCTTGCCGCGTACGTCGAAGTTTACGTTAGTTAAGACCGGCTCGCCGTCATATTCGACGCAACAGTTAACGATATCGATTTCTATTTTTTCTCTCAGTAAAAAGCGTAGAACGCCTATGCGGGCGTCCTGCGAATTCTTTTATTACGATATTAGAGCAATAGGGTTTTATCCTCGCCCATACCCATCATACCGTCAAGCACATACTTGTTGCCGTCCTCGTCGCAAAGGTAACCTTCGAGTACGCCGAACGCCACGAAGTAATCGATATTGACTATCGGCTTGGCGTGAGTTATCATACGGAAAATGTCGTACACCGTGAACTTAACGTTTACCATTCCGTGTTCGTCCTTAATCGTCCAAACCGCGCCGTCCTTGAACTCTCTCGTGTCTACGTCGCGCTCGAACTTAACGGGCGGTAACAAACTCGTCTTGCCCTCGAACCAAATTAAGTTCTCGTTATAGTCGTCTTCCGCAACCGATTGATTGTGCGTGAGGTTGAACGCGAACCATTTCTTTTCGCCGTTCGTTTCGTTTACGCCCATCGTGGTAACCCAATCGTAATGCGCTCTTCTCGGATAATAGCCTCTGTGGTCGTCCACTATCGCGGTCGCTTCCTCGTCGGTTTCGTAGGTCTTACCGTTAAAGGTTAGCGTGCCTTTGGCGTGGAAAAAGTCCTTTTGCGAATAAAGCGGACGGTGCCTTTTTTCTATCGGCGCGAAAGGTATGCTGACCACGCTCGGTAAAGAAATTCTCTCTAAATCGAACGAGTAACTAATCGAATTCGTTTCGTCCTCGTGATGCCCGTCGAGATGGCATTTGCCCTCGTCGAAGTTGTTTACGTAATGCACGTGCGAATTCGGCGTTTGCGCGCTCGCTTCCGACCCTTTAATTAGGTTCGGCGCAATATGGGTATCCTTACTCTTTAAGTTGGTACTCCAACTGTAAACTTTCTTTTCTGCTTTGTCGTAATATACGTTAAGCGTCAAACCGAAAATTCCCATATCACAAACGACCGCCAAAAGCACGCCTTGCTTCATGTGAACTTCCGTAGCCTCCCATAAGGTAAGGCGAAGTCTTTTCATTATATCGGGCGCGGCGGTAGGGTTCTTAATACCCAACAAGTCCATCGTTTCGAATTCTTTGTCGAAAGTTCCGAACACGCACTTGCCGTTCTCGACCATATTTTTCGGCGTTTCAACCGATCTTCTCTTAGGAGATATAACGTCCGTAAATTTACCCATAAAACACTGCCTCCGAAAAAATATTTTTTATATATTTATTGTATCATAGGCGCGATGTTTTTTCAAGAACGAAATTCTTCAAGAAACGGCGCGGCCAGTTACGAAAAATTGCAACGATTTGCAAAAATTCGTATCGGCTCGTTTGCGCTTTGCCGCAAGTCGTAAATCTTGTTGCGCGAAATACGATTATAAAATTTATTTATCTTCGGAAGTAATCTTTCTTAAAAACTCCTCGTCTTCTTTATCTAAATAGGGCGCGAGCGTTTCGTAAACTCTCCTATGATAATTACTCAGATACTCTTTTTCTTTATCGTCGAGCAAGTCGAAATCTATACCCTCTTTGTCGAAAGGCACGAGCGTAAGCGGTTCGAATCCCAAGAATTCGCCGTACTCGGTTTCGTTTTTCTTCACACAAAGCAATAAGTTTTCGTGCCTTATACCGTATTTACCCTCTTCGTAAAAACCGGGTTCGTCCGAAGTGACCATACCGGGTCTGAACGGATAAATATTCGACTTTCTCACGCCGCCCATAGAGATATTTTGCGGTCCTTCATGCACGTTGAGAAGATATCCCACGCCGTGTCCGGTGCCGTGACGGTAGTTTTTGCCGCGTTCGTAAAGAGGTTTTCTCGCTAACATATCGAGCGACAAACCCGTAGTCCCGACCGGGAAAATCGCCATGGCAAGGTCTATATGTCCTTTCAAAACCAAAGTAAAATCGGTCTTCGCTTCCGCGCTTATCTCGCCCAAAACGAAAGTTCTCGTCACGTCGGTAGTGCCGAACCTATATTGCGCGCCGCTGTCGACGAGCAACAAACCTTTCGCGTAAACGAGCGCGTCGGTCTTTTCCGTGGCTTCGTAATGTACGATCGCCCCATGCTCTTCGTAGCCCGCTATCGTGCCGAAACTGAGTTCGATAAAATCTTTGCTCTGCTTTCTGAATTCGTATAACTTGTCCGCAACCGATATCTCCGTCATTTTTTCTTTGCCCGCGTTTTCTTTAAGATAACGCATGAACTTCACCATCGCCACGCCGTCGATAACGTGCGCTTTCTTTATGTTCTCGATTTCGGTAGAATTCTTTTCCGCTTTCATCGCGGTAGTCGGAAATACCGCCGCGGCTTTCTTGTACTTCAACTTCTCGTACAACGCGTAATTGGTCTTGCTTTCGTCTATTAAGGTAACGCCGTCAATTCTTTCCGCGTCGGAATAAACTTCATCGTAACTTTTAACCGTAATGCCGCGCGCTTCGAGTTCGGGTCTTAGCGCGGCGATTTTTTCTTCGTCGGCGTAAAGATTGACGAACTCTTTACCTACCAACACGTACACATAATTGACGGGATTATACGCTATGTCGTTACCGCGCATATTGAGAAGCCACGCCGCGTCGTCCAAAGAAGCGACCAATGCGTAAGG
>CAKRAY010000198.1 GCA_934296355.1 uncultured Clostridia bacterium | reverse complement strand
TCTAAGAGCGACTTCGTCTTTATTTTCGGGAATACGACTCGAGGAGATTTTAAGCCGATTATATCGGTAAGATAACTTTCCACGGTGCATTTACCGAGTTTTATAAGCACGTCGTAGTAAACGGACATCGCTTCTATCGTGCGGATAACGTTGCCTTTTTTATCTAAGGATTCCACCAACATAAAATATGCGGTGCCGGAGGTTGTATATCCGCCGTACTTAGAGATATCCGACATCGGACCGCTTAGTTTTAACGGATATATGCCTTTGCCCTTGCGGCATACGGTCGTGTCATACAATGCGCCGCGCACTTCGTACGGACGTCTAACGACGGTCATGCTGTTCTTATAATATACGTTCTTTACTTTGACGATCGTTTCCCCCTTAATCCATGCGCCCGGGATGTTTTTTTCGTAGACTTTTGTGAAATCATATATATGACTAACGCCTTTTTCGTCTTTATAATATAACTTTTCGGTCATACGGTTTCTGTTGAAGCGAACGTCGAACACATTGCCGACGATAATATTGAGGTACGCGTCGCGAGCGTGGTGCAAGTCGTTAACCTCTCTGTTTTTCAACAAATCGAACTTTTGTCTGAATTTCGACACGTTATACGATTTAGAATAAACGACTTTCGAATCGGGATATTTACGTTGCAATATCTCGGCAATGGCTTTTGCGGATTGGTTTGTAATTACCAATTGTCTATTTATAAAGTCGTTAAGTTCGTCTTCGGTCAATTCATCCTTTCTCATCAGTCGCGCGTATTTTTCGGCGCTGATAAGTTTGGCTTCTTTAAGAAAATCCCAGAAATCTTGATTGTCATTTTGCCACTTTCGATCAAGCGGATAATTATTATCTTTATCGTGATTATATTTCTTCAAAACTAGAACCTTATTATTATGTATGCTATCGTCCTTTTTCAAAGATTGCGGAATTATGTGGTCTACGTCGTAAAGGTCGGTCGATAAATTGCTCAATAAATATTTCAATATGATTTTCTCACCCGAATACATGCATCTACCGAGTTGCTTAAAATACAAGTACAAGCGTTCTTGTCTTAAAGCTGCTTCGGTTTTGACGTTTAATTCGGCGATCAACGAGTCGTAGTTAATTTGTTTTTCATTTTCGACGATCAACGAGTTGTAGTCTTTAATTAGTTTTTTATTCGCGGCGTAGAGTTTCTTTAATTCCGTTAAGCGCGAGTCTTTACGTTGTTTTTCTTTTTCCTCTCCGCGCGTTACCTCGATAAAGAACTTCTTGGGCGGATTTCCTATCGCCTTAACATATTCGTCGATCATATTAAGCGCGCGCCAAACGCCTCGCTTGGTCATTGCGTTGAGATAATATTCGTCCAGATCGTCGTAGGTCACTTTCTCGCTTTCTTCGCCGTTATGTCGTTTTATTTTTTCGGCAAATTCGTATTTTTTATCGTTGACGATTTCCATAAGGTTCATATTCGTACACCATAGCAAGTCCATAATCGTCACCGGCAATTCTCCGTCGCCCGTCTCGTCGCTCGCGTACAAACCGGTCAACAATTCTTTGGATAACTTACCGAAATCCTTAAAACTCCAACCCTTAATTACCTTAATATTATCTCTTACTATCGCTAAATCGCCGTACTTTGCAAGAATTCTCTTTTCAACGTCGTTCTTATTGGTAAAAAGGGTGTGGCAAAGTATAATATCTTCGATAACGTCTTCGTATTCGTCTACGCAACCCGCGAAAACGCCGCTGCCGCTAACGGTAACGTAAGACGACATATTCGTCGTGAACTCTAAGTCGATACCGCCGAAGGCAATCTCTTCGTTCTTTTGCGCCAAACCCCAGTTCACGAGAAGTTTTGTCAGTTTCTTTACCGTAGGCTTCTTATCTTTTAGGAAAAGTTCGTTAAAAATTCTTTGTTTCAATTCCACGGAAATCGGCACGCTGTTAACGGTAAGTTTATTTAACTGATTAAGCGCGGTATATCTCGAATAAAGAAGCGATTGTTTCGGCAGCACGTCCGCGCCTTTAAGGAAAGAGCATTTGTTTGTCATTCTTCGTATGAATTTTTCCGCCGTCGCGTCGACGTCTACTACTTTTTCGAAATTCCACGGCAAAACCCTTTCGTCAAGGCGTTTTTCTATCCAAGCGTTGGATTTTACCTCGGGATTGTAAGAAAGAGGTCCTACGTAATAGGGAATTCTGAATAAGAAGATTTTCTCTATTTTATCCGCAATGCTGAACCCGCCCGCATCCGGCGCCGCAAACTCGGGATAGTCTTTCTTTAAGTTATCGCATATTTTTTTCAGTTCGTATCCGTTAATTTGATAAGGAAAAACTCCGCTATCCGCGTCGAGAATTCTCGGCAAAAACTCGCCCTTTTCTATGTCGTCAAGTATCTCTTTATACGCGGGGTCGTCGGAAAGTTTACTTGAGTTATCTTTGAATAGTTTTTTGATAAACTCGTAAAACTCCGTTTTGCTCGCGCGTTTTACATACTTTTTCTTCGCGTTTATCTTGCAAATTCCCGCATAGGCGCAATAGTTCTTTAATTTCTCGTCGACGTTTCTGAAAATCGAATCGTAATCCGCTTTGCTTAAACGTCTGCGCGCAAGGTCTTTTAATTTTCTCAAATCCGCGGCGTGTTTATCGTACAGTTCTATCATCGCTTCCGATACGCTCGCCTTGCCTTTCAGCATGCGCACAAGCACGCTCCAATCGTACACGCCCTTTAACGC
>CAKRAY010000197.1 GCA_934296355.1 uncultured Clostridia bacterium | reverse complement strand
AGTATTTCAGACACTCGAAACCCGTACCGTTGTAATTTACGCCCTGAGACTCTTCTTTATAAAAGATAGGATTGAGCGAAGAAATGTACTTGTAGTTTTCCTGCATCATTGTGATGCAATCTCTCGGCGCGAGATAATCGTTGTAGTTTTCGGTATACGTCCAGAACGCTATGTGTTTAGAAAGCGCGCCCCATCCGTCTATGGTCGCCTTGGCGGAAACGTTTTTAGCTGAAGTAAGAGTTTCGGCACGGTTTGCGTTGAACGTGCAGACAAACGGATACACGTCGTCGCGACATACTACTTCGTCCGCAACGGGAACGTATTTCTTGGTCGCTTCGTCGTATCTGGCGGGCGCAAGGAAGGTTTCTTTATACGCGAAGAAGCAGAAATCGAGAATTCTGTCTTTAAGCGCGTCGTCGGTTTTTCTCGCCTCTTCGAAACGCTTGCTTATGTTGTTCATCAATATAAGACAGCCCGCGGAGTTCGCTCCGTTATACTGCTGCTTCTTAGCCGTGCAGGTAGCGCACGTACAGAACGTAATCGTGTCTTCTATGTTGAACGCTATATGCTGAATGTTTTCGTTTTCTTTAACAACGTCCACGAGAATATCGAACAGCGTGTTTACAAGCGCGTTATACTCTTCTTCGTCGCCGTGAGCGTAATAACAAATCTGATCCTTCGCGTCGCTGTACCACTTGGGATGAGTTTTAGCATAAGTTTCTTTAGGCAGATAGAAGAACGAGCTGTGATAAGGAGTGGTTCTGCCTACAAACAAGTCGTTGGTTAAACTTACGAATCTGTTTCTGTACTGGAACTGCATATTCGATACGTACGCGTCGCCGCAGACGATAACGTTTTCTATATCGGGTTTGTCTTTTATGTCCAACGAAACGAGTTTGCAATCTCTGTACTGCTCGACAAACATTTCGTCTTCTGCATAGCACTCGAAATCTACCTGATACGACATAAACTCGTAAACGCCGTACAGCGTGCCGAAACCGTTTTTGGTCGCACCCGTTATCACGACGGACGAGTCTATCGTTTTCACGATATACCCTTGCTCGCCGAGCTCGGAGCGTTCGGGTTTTATTCCGAGACTTTCGCTAAGCGAATTAAGACCGATAAGAATATATTTGTCGTTTTTGTTATAAGTCAGTCCTGCGTCGTTTATCACGGGAAGTTCAAAACCCGTGGACAAAGCGAATATATCGTTGAACTCGCTTGCCGCAAGCTCTTCTTTATTAGAAGCCGCCGCGGGTATTACGATTTTATATTCAGACGCGCCGTTCTTTACGAGTTCTTTATCCGTATAAACTACGGGCGGGTTGACCGTTCCGCCGCCGTTATCATCGGGGTTTTTTTCCGATGAATCGCAATTGCAGGCAAAAGCCGAAACGGTAAACACTAAAGCTAACAGAAATATCAGTATCTTATATGGCTTCTTCATATTTTCTCTCCTTATTTTATTTCTACGGTATAACTCACGACGGTTACGCTGCCCTGACTGTATTTAACTTCGTTGTCAACCGCGTCCGCTACGTAATAATATATCGTATACGTTCCCGCGGTTTCGGGAGTAAAGGTTCCGTCGGTTATTTTCTTTGCGGCAAAATTCGGTCCTTTCACGAAAACGCAAACAGTTATTTCTTCTTTAGAACACGTGTTGTCGCTGTAATCTATTTCTGCTACGGTTATCTTTTCTCCGACCTTGCCGGAAGTCTTTTTGGTGTTTTCTTTTATCGTTACCGAAGGAGCTTCGAGATCGTAAACGTAAACGACGCACACGAGTGTCTGACTCCTGCCCGAGTAATCCGTGGCGGTATACGCTATCGTATATTCGCCGTAGTTATCGAGAGATATTTCGTAAGGCGCGACTTTTGCATTGTATATTTCTTTGCCGCTCGTATCTTTTACGGTGTTGCCCGCGTTTGTCACGGTTACGGTAAAGTTCTTTAATTCCGGCGAGATTACGTCAAACGCGATTGTTTCGGGCAACGTGAATTTTTCGCCTTTGTTTTTAAGTCCGCCGTTTTCGCCGAGACATTTGATTATAGGCTTGGTGGTATCTTTGGTAACGCTTTCGGCAAACGACTGCGCGCACACGTTTTTAACGACGAACGCAAACCCGCTCGCACCGACGCTTTCAAAAGTAATTTTTACTCCGACTTTGCCGGAAGAAAATCCCTTGAACGCTCCGCCCGACAGATAGTTCGAAATGCCGAACTGTTTTCCGTCTACCGTAATGACCTGAGTGCTCGGACGAAGCGAGAACTTGAACACGTCGTTGGAATTACCCGAAAACGCCGCGACAAGTTCGTTCATAGAACCGTCGTTTACGGCAAAGTATGCTTTGGTTGCGTTCTTTATAAACGAAAGTTTAACGGTTTCTTCGCCGTTCTCCGTATCGGTGAGATAAAAGTTGACTTTGCCTATCGCGTTAAAGCCCTTTTCCGTGAGAAAGTCGAAAGAAAGGTCTTCCGCGACAAGAGAGTTTATGAATTCTATATACGATTTGTCATTATCGATAAGATAACGCGAACCCGAATTCTCCGAATATCCGACTACAACGTCGCCCGTGGGGATAAACAGCTTGTTTATATCGATAACTTCTTCCGCGCCGACGGTACGGGTGATTTTATAAACCTTGCGCGTTATGCTGCCCGCAAGCTTTCCGTCGTGTTTATACGAAAAAGTAACTTCGCCTTCCTTTTCCGGCGTATAAACGCCGTTCGTTATAGTACCGTTGTCTACGGACACCTGCG
>CAKRAY010000196.1 GCA_934296355.1 uncultured Clostridia bacterium | reverse complement strand
ATCGGTACTTTTTTTGTTTTAGGAACAGTAGGCGAGAACCTATGTTCGAGTCCATTAGCCGAGGACGGAGAGGGTAGCGATAAAGAAAAAGGAAGCAAAAATTTCCGTCCGAACGCCAAGGTTCTGCCTATGGCAGGTTCTTATTGTTCCCACCAAAACAAAGAAAAGTACCGAAAATCGGTACTTTTTTTGTTTTAGGAACAGTAGGCGAGAACCTATGTTCGAGTCCATTAGCCGAGGACGGAGAGGGTAGAGATAAAGAAAAAGGAAGCAAATATTTCCGCGCTATCGAGAATTAGTCCGACGCAAATTCCGATAAGTCCCCAAAAAAGAATAGTCGACACGATTATAGTCAAAATTTTTTTTCATATAGCGCCTACAAGAATTAAATAAAAAAAAGAATACGACATCAAATAAAATTCGTCGGCTTTTTTTGTTTATATTTTTTAGTAAGACGATGAGTTTGTAGGGGTTTACTTTAATAATGCGAACACGATTCAGCGAACTTTTTATGGTCTTAAAAACTCGCCGTTTACAATTCGGCGGGCGTTTGGTATAATGTAAACGTATAACCACCGAAAAGGCAAGCGGGGGAGGTTAGGAGATGTTTTATTCTTCAGCGGTAAAAAAAGCAAGTTTAATTGCGTGCGAAGCGCATAAAAACGATTTTGATAAGAGCGGGTATCCGTATTTGTTGCACCCGCTTTTTTTGGCGTTTCAGATGAACGACGAGAACTCGGTGTGCGTGGCGTTGCTACACGACGTAATCGAAGATCACGGCGATAAATATAGTTTTGATTTTTTAGAGCAAGAGGGCTTTAACGCGGACGTAATCGAAGCGTTAAAATTATTGACTCACGATAAAAAAGTGCCGTATATGGATTATATTAAAGCCATAGGAAAAAACGACTTGGCAAGAAAAGTGAAAATCGCCGATTTACTGCATAACTCCGACGTTTCCCGTTCAGGCGGGAAAGAGCCGAAAAAAATCGAATTATACCGCCTGGCGTTAAGTTATTTGACGGCGATATCCGAATAAAAACAAAAAATATTTTTCTGTCGTTTGTCAAGAGTATTAAGGATATAGGGCTACCTATTTGCCAATAACGGAAACCTATAATAAGGTAATCGCAACTTAAAACCGTTTCGGCGTGCGCGCATAAAAAAGAGATTTATATAATAAATTTCAAGGTGTGTCCGTTATGACACAGTTAAGTATTGACCCGTTTATATAAGTCGAGTATACTTGAAAAATCATTATTTTTACGCGCGCGAGGAGGATTTATTTTATGTTTTATTTAAGGTTCACACACGGTGACAAGTCAAAACGCATCGGAAAAGCGCCGGACTTAGAAACGGCTATTACAATAGGCGAAGCGAAGCAGAAAAAGTACAAGGCGGCGGGCAAACACGGAATAATTACGGCATACGAAATCGTGGTCAAATGCGGTGCTTATATGCGAAAAATCTATGAGGCGTGGAGGGTTTAACCTCCACCGCCCCCCCCCGTCGGCGACATATCCGACGGAAAGAAGCGGTTATAAAAAAAGAGGTCTACAAAATCAAGAAACAAAATATTGAGGGCGCGGAGCAACACCGGGCGTATTATTCGGAAGAGGAAGTATGGGGAAAACGCGACGGGAAATGGCAATAAAAAAACTTGCCGCAAAGCAAGTTTCTTACCACTAAATGTGGACCCATAAGGGTAATTTGAGTTTAATTTCTTTGAACTCGTTATGTAATTTGATGATTTAACGATAGCACATAAAAAAAAGTTTGTCAAGAGAAAAAATAAAAAAAGGAGAGAAAAAATGAAGGACTACTATTTAGGCATCGACGCCGGCACGGCTTCATGCGGTATAGCCGCAACCGATACGGAGTACAATTTACTCCGCTTCAAGGGAAAGGATATGTGGGGCGTAAACCTATTCGACCAAGCGAACGACTCGAAGAAGAGAAGAAATTCTCGCGGCAACAGGCGCAGAATAAAGAGGCGTCAACAAAGAATCGATTTACTGCAAGACTTGTTCGCAAGCGAAATGAGCGTTATCGATAAAAATTTCTTTATAAGATTAAATAACAGTTCGTTATTGCTTAACGATAAAGTGGACGAAGCGAAAAGCGAGTACACGTTGTTTAACGATAATTGCTTTACCGACGTGGATTTTTATAAGAAGTATCCTACGATATTCCATTTGCGTTTCGCGTTATCCCGCGACGATAAAACGGAAAAATTCGATTTGCGGACTTACTATCTCGCGTTGCACCATATCGTAAAATACCGCGGACATTTTCTTTTCGAGGGTCAGAATATAGAACAAATCGGCGATCCGACGCCGTTTTTTGCCGCAATAAACGGCTTTATCGCGGATAACTTCGGTGACGACTGTCGCGTTACTTTCGATTTAAGCAAAGCGGGCGAGTTGAAAGATAAGTTATTAAGCGGCGTTTGGAGCAAGAAAGACGGCGCAAAATTCTTAGAAACCTTGTTCGGACTAAGCGACAAGCAAGGCAAGGAATTCGCCAAGGCGTTAGCGGGCGCGAAGTTTAAGACGAGCGTTCTGTTCGATAACGAGAACTACGAAGACTTCGAAACGCCGTCCTATTCGTTTGCCGGCGGAACGGAAGAAACTTTTGAAAATTTTATTGCTTCGTACGGCGACGACGCCGAACTTTTGAAGGCGTTAAAGGGAGTGTACGATTGGAGCGTGCTTGTGCGCATGCTGAAAGGCAAGGCGAGCGTATCGGAAGCGA
This sequence comes from uncultured Clostridia bacterium, assembly GCA_934296355.1. Taxonomy (GTDB): domain Bacteria; phylum Bacillota; class Clostridia; order Christensenellales; family DTU072; genus CAG-1782. The sequence goes on along the minus strand of CAKRAY010000196.1, from coordinate 15 downwards.
TGATAGAACTGTACG
>CAKRAY010000195.1 GCA_934296355.1 uncultured Clostridia bacterium | reverse complement strand
CGGTAATACCGCCTTCCAAGTCGCTCTATTTGAAAAACTCTTATCTCTTAAAGTTTTATTCCCGTGTGGTATCTCACAAACTAAAAAAAGCAGAGAGTACCATGGTTGTAAGACATTTTTCTTTACTTCTATATATTTTTCTTGACTAAAAGTTTTTTTTGTTATATAATGTTAATGCTTTTAGGGGAGTGGCTCAATGGTAGAGCAGCGGTCTCCAAAACCGCTGGTTGCGTGTTCGAATCGCGTCTCCCCTGCCAAAACACCTTTATAGGTGTTTTTTTATTGAAGTTTATCAGGTATTAACAATAATATAAATTAAGAGCCACCCAATTTTTCATATTAGGTGGCTCGTATATTTATTCGCTAATGAATTACTTTTTTGAGCTACTGTCGTCGGTTACGTTAAGATGTGCGAACAAATCTCCTAAGGTTACGCCGTGATTATCGGAAACGTATTCTCTGGGTTCATTGTCTTCTTCTTTAACTTCCTTTACTTTTCTCTTTTTACCTCTTACGGGCGCGTCATTGTTATCGTTAGTTTCTACGGGTTTGGTTTCGGCAACGTGTTCTTCGGGAAGAAGTTCTTTAATGCTTAAAGTAATTTTGTCGTTTTCATAGCCCATAACCTTGACTTTAACAATTTGTCCTTCGGTCAACGCTTCGGCTGCGTTTTCAATCCAACCGCGCTTAATTTGGCTGATATGTACAAGACCGTCGATTCCGGGTTCCAGTTCGATAAATGCACCGAATTTTACGATTCTTGCAACTTTACCTTCTACAACCGTTCCTACGGGATACTTCTCTTGTGCAATTTCATAAGGTTTCTTTTGTAATTGTTTGTAACCTAAACTGATTTTGCCGTTTTCTCTATCTGCGGAAAGAACGATAAAATCGTAAGATTTGTTGAGTTCGAGAATTTCGGAAGGATCGGTAATTCTCTTTTTGCTCCAAGACATATCTGCGCAACGAACCAAAGCGTCCATATATTTAAGGCTAACGAACGCTCCGAAACAAACTCCGTTCTTTTCGGCATATCTCTTAACCTTTCCGTTAACGATAGCGCCTACATAAATCTTAGACCAAAATTCTTCGTCTTTTTCCGCTTTTTCTTTTTCCAAAATTACTCTTTGGCTTGCAACGATACGCTTGGTGTTGCGTCTCTTAACGGGATTGCCCTCTTCGTCTACTTCTTCCTTCGGAGGAAGAGCGACAAGTCTCAATGTCTTATTGGTGTAGTCGGCAAGATTCTTAACGAAACCGATACGAATTTGAGAAGCGGGGATAAAAATGGTATAAGTACCGATTTTACCGAGCAAACCGCCCTTAACTTCTTGCGTTTGATTCAAAGTGAATTCTTCGCCTTGAAGGATTCTTTGTACGTGTTCGTCGTCTATACGAATAGCGTCATACGCTTTTTTGCTAAGATTGATGTAATTACTCTTTACGCTATTATCTTTAGGAATGATAACGCATCTTATTTCATCATTAGGTTTGTAATTGTTGGGATCGTAAGAACCGTCGATTTCCGCTTCTTCTTTGGTTATGAAACCGCTATCGTTCTTACCGCCGCCTTCAATTGCAACGGATATACCGGTTTGGTCTGCGCTAACGACTTTAGCGGTAATGCGCATACCTTCATGGTAAGACTTTGCGCTGTACTTTTTCATGGCTTGTTCCATGGTAACAACGTTTTCTTCGTTCGTTTCGACCGTATTCTCTACTACGGGCGTAACTTCATTGACTTCAGTAGCTTTAATTTCGCTCATTATGTAAAAAACCTCCATTATCAACTCTTTCGGAGTTGACGCCCCGGACGTTATACCGAGGACTGCATTTGAATTATCTATGTGAACCGATTTTAGGTCGGATACACTCTCTATAAAGTATGTTTGTTGGCAATATCGGGAACTTATTTCAAATAAACGTTTGCAGTTTGCCGACGTTTTATCGCCTATAATAAGCATAAAATCGGCTTTTTTTGCAATCTCCCTTGTTTCCAATTGTCGCCATAATGTAGTATAACAAAGACTGTCAAAAAATTCAACTATTTTTTTGTTATTTTTAATAAATAAATTTAACTTATTTATACTATATTCTATTTTTTGAGCGTTGTAAGTCGTTTGCGAAAGAACTAAGTAAGGACAGTTTTCCGAAAAGTCTATTTCCGTCCAATCGTCAACGACTTGGTAGTTTTTGCAATAAGATATCAAAGCCTTGATTTCCGAATGTTCTTGATTTCCGAATATAATAATTTTATAGCCTTTATTCGCATATTCGGCGGCTTTTTCTTGAACTCTTTTTACAAACGGACATGTGCCGTCGATTACGTTTACGTTTTTATTTTTAAGTAAATCGATTACTTGTTTGGTCGCGCCGTGCGCGTTGATTATCAAAGTATCGCTTGAAGTTAAAGACTCTTCGCTTGCGAAACTCAAGCCTTGTCTACTTAAATCGTCGATAACCCTGCGATTATGAATAAGCGGATGTAAACATTTAACGTTTTGATGTTTTTTTAACGAATCTTCGCATAAATCGACTACTCTTTTAACACCGGCGCAATATCCCGAATATTTAGATAGAATTATCTGCATATATGTTTCAAAACGATATCGGTTACTTCGTCTATACTTAGAGCAGACGTATCTAAAAACATTGCGTCGCTACAAATCACCAAAGGCGCGAAAGCGCGAGTCGTGTCTTGTAAATCGCGCGCCTCGATATCTTTTTGTATTTCGTCTACTGTTAAAATTTGACCTTTTTGAGCCAATTCCGCTTGTCTTCTGACCGCCCTGACTCTACTGTCG
>CAKRAY010000194.1 GCA_934296355.1 uncultured Clostridia bacterium | reverse complement strand
TCATCCGTAATTGAAAGAAAAAAAATACAAGATAGCATAAAGGAGTGAAAAAATGGAAAGATTATTGACCCCGTTCGGAGAAAAACTTGATAAAGATTTGCCGCTTAACGACTATCCGCGTCCGCAAATGGCGAGAGACAGTTTCATTAACCTCAACGGTAGATGGAACTATACGTTAATAAGAGATTACTTAGGCGCGGGCAAGGAAGAAAAAGGCGAGATTATCGTGCCGTTCAGCCCCGAAACCATACTTTCGGGCGTAGAGAAAATAGTTAAACCCGAAGATAAGTTCGTTTACGAAAGAAAGTTCGAGTATAAGAGAACGAACGCAAGAACGTTACTGCATTTCGGCGCGGTCGACTACGAATGCGAAGTTACGCTTAACGGCGTACTCGTAGGCAGTCATAAGGGCGGATATTTCCCGTTTACCTTCGACGTGACCGAAACCGTCAAGGAAGGGGAAAACGTCATTATAGTAAGCGTTACCGACCCCACCGACACGGGAACGCAAGCGCGTGGAAAACAGAGTTCTAAACGCGGCGGTATCTGGTATACGCCTCAATCGGGAATTTGGCAAACGGTTTGGTTGGAAGAGGTGGCGGAAAACTACGTTTCTTCATTGAAAATCACGCCCGATATCGATAAAAACGAATTGGAAGTCATAGTAAACGTTTGCGGCGAAAAGCAAGAAGCGACGGTAAAGGCGTTCGACGGTGAAACTTTGATGGCGAGCGGCGAAACGGTAAACGGAAAAGTCACGTTGAAAATAGATTCTTACGAAACTTGGAGTCCCGAAAACCCCAAACTTTACGACCTCGAAGTTACCGTCGGCAACGACAAAGTAAAATCGTACTTCGGCATGAGAAAGTTCGGAATAGGCAAAGACGAAAACGGCGTTTCGCGCCTTATGCTCAACAACAAGCCGTACTTCCATAACGGACTTCTCGACCAAGGATATTGGAGCGACGGAATGTACACCGCGCCAAGCGACGAAGCGCTCGTTTACGATATTCTCACGATGAAAGAAATGGGCTTCAATATGCTCAGAAAGCACATAAAAATCGAACCTTTAAGATGGTACTATCACTGCGACAGACTCGGTATGCTCGTATGGCAGGATATGATAAGCGGCGGCGGTATTTACAGTCCGTTCCCGATAATGATTCGTCCCGCGTTCACGCTTATCTTAGGTAAGAAGTTTATGGCGAAAGACGGTAAGAGAAGATATAAGTACTTCTCGCGTACCGACGAAGCGGGAAGAAACGAATATTACGAAGACAGCGCGCGTATGATAGAAGAACTCTACAACGTCGTATCTTTGGCGGTTTGGGTACCCTTTAACGAGGGTTGGGGACAGTTCGACTCGGAAAAAGCGTACGACTTCTACAAAGAAAAAGACCCCACGAGAATAATAGACCACGCCAGCGGTTGGCACGACCAAGGCAAGGGCGACTTGAACAGTTTCCATATCTACTTCACGCCGTTTTGGTTCTTCAAAAACGGTAAGGGCGACGATAGACCGATAGCCTTAACCGAGTTCGGCGGATACAGTTTGCAAGCGAAAGGACATATGTATAACAAAGAAAAGTTCTTCGGATACAGACGCTATTATAAGCAAGAAGACTACGACGCGGCTATGGGAAAACTCTTTGCCGAAGTGAAAAAAATGATTCATACCAAAGGTTTGTCGGCGACCGTGTACACGGAGGTAAGCGACGTCGAAGACGAATGTAACGGACTGCTGACCTACGACAGACGCGTGGTAAAAATCGATAAAGACTTAATGAAAAAATATAACGAAAATATAAAACTGTAAGGTTTTTATGCCTACAAAAAGGGAAACAAATATGTTAAACGAAAAGATTTTAAGTGTTTTTGACGCGGTAATGGAGTATTTGTCGGGCGACGAGTACGTAGTTATCGACAGAAGCGAATTGATAAGCAAGCTACCCGCGGGCGTGAGCGCAAACGATATCGCCCCGTCGCTCGTCGCTTTACAGACGAACGAACTCATAAAACTTCGTTATCAAGATAGCGCGGTGGTTTGCGTCGCGAGTATGCCTAAGGGCGCGCTTTTTTACGAAAAGAGAAAGGAAGAAAAGCGTAGGGCGGAGGAACTCGCAGCCAAAATCGCCGCAGACAATTTAGAAGACGAATCGGAAGAAACGGACGCGCGAAAACCCGGCGAACCCGTCGCGAAAGTGGAAGAAGACGTGAAAGAGGAACGGAAACCGCTTTCGCCGCCGACCGTGAAAGTCGCGCCTAAACTCTCTTTTTCGTGGAAAACCATGCTTATTGCGGGTCTGACTTCGTTTTTCGGAGCGTTTTTGGGCGGAGCGTTAATTATGATTATATACGTATTCGGGGTGAAATAATATGGTTCTGGGCAAAAAAGAAAGAGTTCTTATGAACGTGATTTATAAAGAAGCGAGCGCGTCGAGCAACGGGCAGTGCCTGATATCGCCGCTTGATTTGTTGTTAAAACTTCCATACAAAGTCGATTTCAGAGAAAGCGATTTGGAAGAAACGATGAACCAACTTAGTTTGGAAAACTATTTCGAATACGAAAAAGCGAGAAAGACAAACGGCGAACCGATGTATATCATAACGCTCGGCGACAACGGCATAAGTTATCAACGCGACCGCGCCGTCGCGCGTAAGAAGTTAGTGTTCAGAATTATGCTGACTATAGCGATCGCCGCATTATCGTTCTCGATTAAGTACATATTACAAGCGATTTTCGGTTGAGAAATGGATAAATTCGTACTTGAAAGCAAGTTTTCTCCTTGCGGCGACCAGCAGCAAGCGATTGAT
>CAKRAY010000193.1 GCA_934296355.1 uncultured Clostridia bacterium | reverse complement strand
GATTAGAGCAGGCAGAGCGAACATTCATATTATCGACGGAATTACCGTTGACTATTACGGAGTAGATACGCCTCTTAATCAAGTTGCTAATATTACTATACCGGAAGCAAGAATTCTTATGATTACGGTGTGGGATAATAGTCTTCTCAAAAAAGTAGAGAAAGCGATTACCGATTCCAATATCGGCATTACGCCCAATAACGACGGTAAAAATATTCGTTTAATTTTCCCTGAACCGACGGAGGAAAGAAGAAGAGCGCTCGTAAAAGACGTCAGACAAAAAGCAGAAAACGCCAAAGTTGCGGTTCGTAATATCAGACGCGAGGCCATTGCCGATATCAAAGCATTGGAAAAGGGTAAGGTTATTACCGAAGACATGCAAAAGAATTACGAAGTAGACGTAGACAAAATCGTTAATGAAAAAATCTCCGAATTGGACAAGGTTGCCGCAAATAAAGAAGCGGAAATTATGATAGTATAATGAAGCATCTTGCGGTCATAATGGACGGTAACGGACGTTGGGCCGAACAAAGAGGCTTATTACGTTCCGTAGGACACGAAATGGGTGCAAACGCATTCGTCGAAGCAATCAGAGATTTTGTTTCGCTTCCTTTGGAAGTAATGACTTTTTACGCTTTCAGTACGGAAAATAATAATAGAAACGAAGAAGAAGTAAGCAATATACTTAATGTTATTGCTTACTTTTTGCAATCAAAGGTTTTCGAGTTCGCTCGAGAAAATAATATCGAAGTTGTTTTTATCGGCGATTTGGAAAAACTGCCGGATGACCTACAAAAAACGATTTATAGTTTTCCGCGCATAGTAAACCCAAAAAAAACTTTGGTTATTGCCGTAAACTACGGCGGAGTTAACGAAGTGGTCAGAGCGGTAAACAAACTGATAATGCTAAATGCGCCCGTTACCGAAAAATCACTATTAAACGCATTGGATACGGGCAAAATAGTCCCTCCCGAGGCAGTGCTTCGTTACGGATGTTATCGTAGATTAAGTAACTTTTTACCGTTACAAACTGTTTATAGCGAATTGTTCTTTATAGACAAACTTTGGCCGGATTATTCTAAAGAAGATATTATTAAAGTGATGCAAGAATTTGATTCGATAAAAAGAAACTTTGGAGAAGTAAAAAAATGTTAAAACGTACGATTACCGGAATAATAATGGCCGGGATACTCTTTTTGATGATCTACCTTACGAGTTTTTCTCATTTTGTTTTTGATGCGCTTGTGCTAATTGTAGGCGCCCTGGCGTCGTTCGAGATATATTCCGCAGTAAAAAAAGCGGAAACGAATATTGAGGGAAAACAAGGATATAATATTAGTTTGACGTCAATGATCGTTATGTGGGCGTGCGCCTATCCGCTTTGCTACTTTTTCGGATACATAGGATTGTTTTTCGGGTTAATATTTGCAATTATCGTAGCGTTTATAATTTTCATTTTTGACGAAAAGAAAACATTTAACGATTTTGCCGTTAACTGTTTCGCGCTTGTTTATCCTATGACTTTACTTAGTATTGTTTTTATAATGAATAAAAATTACGGAATGATACCGGTATTGCTGGCAATAGGAATCAGTACCATTAGCGACGCTATGGCTTATTTTGTCGGAGCGACGCTTGGAAAGAAAAAGATCTTTCCTAAAATCAGTCCCAAAAAGACCTATGCCGGCTGTATCGGCGGAGTTATAGGAGGAGCAATCGGCGGTATCATCGTTTATCTTATATTCGAACTCGGTAAGATGCCTACGCATATTTTGTTTACGTTTTCGTGGTTGTTGAACGATAATACGGCTTTAACAATTGTTTTATACGCCGTGGTCGGCTTAATTATGGCTGTTTTTTCGGAAATCGGAGACCTTGCGGCAAGTAGAGTTAAGCGTAACGTCGGAATTAAAGACTATGGCAAAATTCTCGGTTCTCACGGAGGAATTCTCGATAGAATCGATTCCGTATTGTTCAGTATTTTCGCCATGGGATTGATTATGGAAATTATAAATATAGTAAGACCGATTGCCGAAATGATTTCATGATTAGGGTCGCTGTTTTAGGTTGCACCGGTTCTATCGGTTCGACAACGATTAGAATATTAAGAAGATATAAGAACGATTTTTCGGTCGTTCTTTTGGCGAACGCAACGCGCGTAGACGAATTGTTGGCGCTAAAAAAAGAGTTTTCCGTACCGAATGTTTATTCAGAATGCGGACTTTTAATAAAAAACGACAAACAAATCGATTTTGACCCAGATTATTTGAATAAGCCCGAAACTTATTCCGACGTTGATATCGTGGTAAACGGTATCGTAGGTTTGGCGGGATTAAGACCGACGGTTGCGGTAATGGAAGCCGGAAAAATTCTTGCTTCCGCAAACAAGGAAAGTTTCGTATGCGCAGGCGAGTATTTAAGAAACAGATTCAGCGACTTTTCTAAATTAGTACGTCCCGTAGATAGCGAACACTCGTCGTTGTGGCAATGTTTGGACGGGAAAGAGGAAAACGTAAAGCGTTTGATTATTACCGCATCGGGCGGCGCGTTTAGAGATTACGATAGGCAAAAATTATCTACGGCGAGAGCCGTCGACGCGCTACAACACCCCAATTGGGATATGGGGAAAAAGGTGACTGTCGATTGCGCTACGCTCGTTAACAAGGGTCTTGAAATAATTGAAGCGAAAAGACTTTTCGGTATAGATGACGTTCAAGCGGTTATAAATAGGGAAAGTATCGTTCACGCCATGGTTCAAATGAAAGATAATTCCTATATTTGCGGGTTGTCTGTTCCGGATATGGAGATACCTATACAATATGCTTTATTTTACCCCGAAAGGAAAAAC
>CAKRAY010000192.1 GCA_934296355.1 uncultured Clostridia bacterium | reverse complement strand
GCGGTTAACAGTACGCATTAGCACAAAGGAAAAGCCTTTCCGACTGCTATAAGTACCCGACGAACGTTTGGCACCGAGCACTGAAATATTGACTAAAAGAGAATTTTGATATATAATTACGGTTATGAAAAAAGTTATTGTTACGGGCGTTACGGGCGGAATCGGCTCGGAAATTGCCAAAAAATTCATAGAAAACGGTTATTTTGTTATCGGTCAATTTAACTCTCAAACGGAAAAAGCCGAAGAGTTAAAAAATCTCTACGGCGCGGAAAAAATCGAACTTATAAAATGCGACTTTTCCGACCTAAAATCGGTAGAAAATTTTGCCTTGAAAATATGCGAAAATCACCCGAAAATCGACGTTCTCGTCAATAACGCGGGGTTCACGAAACAGGGCGTTTTTTCCGATTCCGACACCGATTTTTTAGTGAAAATAACCAACGTAAATCTACTCGCGCCGATGATTCTCACTCGGGAAGTTTCCAAAAATATGATATCGGAACGAAGCGGCTCGATTGTTTTCGTCACTTCGATTTGGGGAGTTTACGGCGGTAGTTGCGAGGCGGCTTATTCCGCGACGAAAGGCGGTCTTATCGCTTTTACCAAAGCGCTCGGAAAAGAGCTCGGTCTTTCTTCCGTCCGCGTCAACGCGGTTTCTTGCGGGTTTATAGATACGCCGATTAACTCGATAATAAGTAGCGAAGACAAGGCGGCGTTTTTAGACGGCGTCGCTCTCGGCAGAGCCGGCTCGCCGCGCGAAGTAGCGGACAGCGTTTACTTCCTCGCCTCAAACGAGTCTTCTTACGTTACCGCTTCCGTTCTCGAAGTGGACGGCGGTTTCTAAAATAACTCTTTGATTTACTTCGGAGCGGTCAAGGCGCGTTGATTTCTTGTGAAAACCGAGCGGCGACGTGCGTACGTTGCTTTTTTGTGGCGTAAAGCGACGTGCATGGGACGCTCGTTTCCTTTTTTTCCCCTTTATCTTATCTTAACTCTTATTGACACTTAACGATAAAATACTTATAATACTATTATGAAAAAAATACTTGTTTTTGCGACTATTATAGTTCTTGTATTTTGCTTTTTATCACTCGTCGCTTGCCAAAAAAGCGACGTTTCTTCTGCGATTTATAAAAACGAAATTACCTCGAACGGCAAAGTTTATCAGTACTCGCTTATCGTTGATTACGATACGAAAGATTATCTGATGAAAATCACTTCCGATACCCAAAACACCTATTCGGGTTCTTTTGTTGAAGAAAACGGGTATCTAAAACTAACTCACGGAGAAAAAACAGAATACGTAAAAATCATTGGCGACAACTTCTCTTTCTTTTCGCCTTCGCCCGATAATAACGAAAAATGCAATCACGAGTTCGAAGTAGAATCCACGTTTACGGGTAATTGCAGTAACCGTTCTTACGTTATGTATAGGTGCAAGAAATGCTCGGACACCAAGTACGAGTATGGCGGTTACGGCGACCATGGTTACGTCTTTTCTTCATATAAAGAGGGTGACTGTAAAAATTACGGCGTGACCTTATACGAATGCAGGTACTGCGGACAAAAGAAAGAAAAGAAAGACGAAACGTACGGAAATCACAAGTTCGGAAATGAGTTTACCGTAGACTCGGGTTGTTTATCGCATACTACGATAACGAAAAGATGCTCCGTTTGCGATAAGACGGAAAGCGTAGAAACCGAAAATTACGGCGCGCACAGATACAACGCTTCCGGCGAATGTGTGTCTTGTCACTATTACGATAACGGGCTTTACTCTACTCACACCGATTCGGACGGGGACGGTTTATGCGACGTTTGTTATAAGTCCACAGAAGTGCTTAACGCGCTTATAACCGACGGGTACTGCTTGAAAGGAAACACTTTCTATTACGGAGTTTATCCGCAAAAAGTTTCGCCTATTCCCGCCGAGGACATAGAGAAAAACGGCAAGTACGATTCCTACACCGGGTATTATAGATACAAGAACGAGAGTTATGCGATTATTACCGATAAATCGGTGGCTTCCGTGTCTTTTTCTAACGGAACGAATCCCGAAAAAAACAAAAAATACGCGTTTTTAGTCGAGCCGGTAGAATGGCAAATTATTGCCGATAACGAGGGAAATATAAGCGTAATGACCCGCGTTATACTCGATACCGCCGAGTTCCTTTCCGCGTCTAAAATACGAGAATCGCAAAATGTTTTTTATCACGTTGACGACGAAATTTCCATAAAAGACGAAGTTTTGGCTAACGATTATTCTTACAGCGATATAAGAAAATTTATAAAAAACAGCATACAAAGCAAGATTTTCTCTAAAAAAACATTGAGCGCGACTATCTTCGAAGTTGCCTCTTTGGACGAAATTAAATCTACTTTTTACAAAGTAAACGCGCCCGTGACCACTCCGAGCGGCGAAACGGAAAACATTAAACTGAACCGTTGCCCGTGCATTTATTTAAGCGACTACGCCGTATCGCGCGGCGTTCAAGGCATTAGACTTTCCGATTCTAACTACGGGTTCGTAATGACTTCCTCTAAGTCCGAAACTTCCAATAAAATATACGTTTTCTCTCCCGACGACGTCAATAAGTCCGACTCGAAAAACCACTCCGAAGCCTTCGTCAACGCTAAAAATTACGGCTTTTGCCTATACGCCGAACTATCAATACCGTCTGACGGCAACGGAAGCGTGTGACGGCAACGTGTGAGGGCAACGTGTGACGTTGCATCCAATCTTCGCGAATAGGCAGTATTCTTCAATAAGCATATACCCGCAAATAAACTTTCATCTAAAAAAAGAAAAAGATTTACGGTATAATACGAAATTGTGGAAATGACACTTTTCACAATTTCCCCTTAGGGAAATCGAGCAAG
>CAKRAY010000191.1 GCA_934296355.1 uncultured Clostridia bacterium | reverse complement strand
ATCCAGCAGAATCTAAACACGTCTTTCTCGTATAAGTCCATCGCTTGACCGAGTTCGTTACGGACAAGTCCGGCGCACTTGGCGGCGAGTTTATCTCCCGCGATTAAAGCGACGAACGAATCTTTTTCTAAGCCGAGAAGGTTTTTAAGTTCTTCCGTTTTTTCCGTTAAGAATTTGCTCACGCCGCCGGTAAGCGCGGTTCCGTCGTATTTAGCCCAATAGAACGCGCAATCCATTTCTTGCGTTTTTACGAATTCGGACAACGAGTCGATATATTTACGCGGTTTGTTGAAGTTCTTAACGGCGATAGCCTTGACTGTCTTGCCGTCGAACAAGGGGGTCGTACCGTCGACAATCTTCGTTACGTCTTTGATAATAAGCGGGTTACGGAGGTCGGGTTTATCGGAGCCGTAGTCGTTAATCGCGTCTCGATAACTTATCCTACGGAACGGACCTTCGTCAACTTTATTGGTCGTGAACTGTTTGAAGATGGTGGGTAAAATATGTTCGAGTTCGGTAAAGACTTCTTCTTGCGAAGCGAAACACATTTCGATATCGAGTTGATAAAACTCGCCGGGCGAACGGTCCGCTCTCGCGTCCTCGTCTCTGAAACACGGCGCGATTTGGAAGTATCTGTCGAAACCGGACGCCATTAAAAGTTGCTTATACTGTTGCGGCGCTTGCGGAAGCGCGTAGAACTTACCCGGATACAAACGGCTCGGAATTATAAAGTCTCTCGCGCCTTCCGGAGAAGAACTGGTAAGTATCGGCGTGGCGATTTCCAAGAATCCGCGTTCCGTCATTATCTTACGAATATAACTGATTATCTTACTGCGGAATACGATTTTATCTTTTACGAGAGGGTTACGAAGGTCGAGAAAACGATACTTTAAGCGGGTATCTTCGCGAGAAGCGAGCGAGTTCGATATTTCAAAAGGTAATTGCTCGTAGCATTTACCGAGAACTTCTATCGAATCCGGCAAAATTTCGATCATACCGGTGGGTATATTCTTGTTGGGGCTGCTACGCAGTATTACTTCGCCCTTGACTTCGAGCGTGGATTCGCGCGGAATCGCCCTTATTTGTTCTTTCATCGCCTCATCCGAAACGGTTACCTGCGTCATTCCGTAGAAATCGCGCAAAACGAAGAAAACAACCGCGCCTAAATCTCTTACGCTGTGCAGCCATCCGTTAAGGACGACTTTTTCGCCCGCGTTTTGTTCTCTTAACTCGTTACAATTATGTGTTCTCATTCTAAAAACACGACCTCCTTAATAAATCATTTGTCGTTCATAAAGTATTTTAATTATTTTGTTGCCGTTGTCAAGCAACGGCAACAATCATATCTTATTTTTTGTACTTACCGACCCTTTACGTTAACTTTCCTTAACTACGAAATTGTCGATATACTTTCCACGCACCGTATCGGGTACGCCGCTACCGTTGACTTTTACGCCGAGATAATTTGCATACATCCAAATCGAACCGTCGGGGAGCATAAAGGTAATTTTACTGTTGTCGTTTACCAATCCCGATTGAAGTTCATCCTTTTTCGTGACGACGTAGCCTTGGCTCTCGTTGGTTATGACGTCATAAGAGAGTTCGGACGGGTCTACTTTTTCGCCGTTACGCGTAACGGTATAACTGCCTATTCTTACGATTTCCATACCGGTGTATTTACGATTTGCCGCGGAAAGCGAGTCGTCGTCGCAGTACATCGTACCCATACCGAGCAACGCGCCCGTACTCGGGTCGGTCTTCATAAGTTTACCTAATACGAAACTGTAATCGACAATGTTGTTTTCGACGTCCAACACGCGGTGTTGTCCGTTTGCCGCGGTACCGCCTACGCAAAGCGTGTCTTTCATTTCTTCGCCGTAAATACTTACGTGCGACGTATCGGTAAAGTCTTGATAACTTATATATCTCTCTACCCAACCGCTGGGATAACCCTCGCTGCTGAACCACTTATCCGCCGTACCGGAGATAAGTTCGGATTTTTCCACTCTGTTTTGCGCCGTTACGCTTTGCATTGTGGTGTCCTTATAGATGAACGTACCGGAATTGGCGTTTTCGTTTAAATCCAAGCCCGCTACCGAGTTCGCAATGGTAAGAATGGTAAGGTAATTGGTACGGTTAGGTACGCTGAAGTATCTATACTTTTTAAGTAACGTGCTCTTCTTATTCTTCCATCTATAGAAGCCTACGCCGGGGTCTTTACTGCCTTCCGAACCGGAAGTCGAGCCGCCCGCGCAAATTTCATAGATATACTTATTGCTTATCGATTTACAACTGTTAATAGAATAAGAATACATCGCGTTCTTTCCGGAACCGCCGGCTATGCCCGCCATAGTTACCGCGCTCGGACCCGAATCTTCGCCGAAGTCGCTGATCGTGTAGTTGTCCATATACGCTCTACCCGCTACTACTATGGAAGAATTGGAAGTAAAGCACGACTGTATTCTCGGCGAGAGCATATTTACGCTCTTTCCGTAATCGAAGATTTGCGACCTGAACGTTTCTATATTATCGCCGTAATAACTGTATATATCTTCTACGCTACGACTGAAGTCGTAGAATCCGTCGTTATCGACCCTGCCGTTAGTGAAACTCGGGCTATCCGGGTCGAAGTAACCCGCTATCAAACCGCTTTCCACGCCCCAAACGTACCCGCCGCTTACTATGCTCGCGCTCGATTTAGTGCCGACGTTACTTGCGTTGGAGTTAATGTACATAGAAATTCTACTCTTGATTACTCTCGAATTGATTATCGTACCCATATTGAAGCCGACGATACCGCCGAGCGTAAGATTGAAGTTATATGTATACGGCAATGCGGAACTCGGTCTGTTGTCCGAACCCGAGAGAATACTCTTATACGCGGAAACGTTA
>CAKRAY010000190.1 GCA_934296355.1 uncultured Clostridia bacterium | reverse complement strand
CGGTTCGGATTCGTTAAGTAGTCGTTTTAACGCCAATAAAACTGCTTTTGCTTCCGCTTCGTTTTTACGATTTTCCCACACGCCTTTTACCATAATTCGTTCGATAGGTTTAAATTCGTTCGATAAATGCGCATTGGGCGCAACGACAAGTTTACCGTTATAAAAAACTTCGTTGCTGAAGTCGATTAATTCGCAAAATAAACTGCGATAATGATATAGCAAGGTGACGTTATTATATTTCGCGGACGCTAAATCGAGCAAAGATAAAGAATCGAATCCGGCGTCGCCTAATTCAAGAGTAAGTTCGTTACTTTTTTTCATAAATGAACTAGCGGGTTTTAACTGTTTATCGTCCCCGGCGACAATAACGGAATTGGCGCGATAAATACACGGAACGGCGTTTTCGGGGTATATTTGACTTGCCTCGTCGAAAATTATATAATCGAAAAGTCCCTTTCGTAGCGGCAAATATTCGCTGACGGTTTGAGGCGTGGCGATAAAGCACGGGTAAAGTTCCAATAGCAAGTCTATGTTGTTATAGACGCACTCTTTAAAACGATTTTCGTTGGAGGGTCGAGCGCTCAGAGAAGTTTTTAATAAGGAAAGCGCTTTTTTAGATACGTTTTGTCTGTTTTTGGTTAATAATTCGCAAATCGCTTGTATTGTAAAACGAGTGATTTGAGATTTTTTCTCACTTAACGCCGAGAATGCGTTTTGAAAATTCTCGGTCGCGGAAAGTAATTCTAAGTAATCTTTCTCATATTTTCTCAGTTCAAAATCGGTTCTTAGTTTTAGTATCTTTGCGGCGATATCGTTATAATTCTGTCTATTCGGAAAATTTTCGTAAATAAACTCGCATAGTTCCTTTTCGGTATCGTCTAATTCCGAATAAAACGTGATCACGTTTTTGTTATCTCTATATTTATTGACGGCAATTAAAATGTTTTTTAACGTTTCCGCGTTATTATTGAAGAGCGCCGAAGTAAAAAGTCTGTAACCGTTAGAGGAAAGTATTTTTTTAACGTTAGGATACTTATTCAAAACGCCGAGAATTACGTTCTCGGTAATTATCAAGTCTTTTTTCGTTTGTTTTTTCGCCGACATATAACGATATAAGACGAAAGGAAACGCAAGCCAAAATAGAGGGAAAAGCGAAGTTTTTAGGTCGCGGACTATTTGAGGGCATTTTACTTCCAATAATAGATTCGTAAGGCGTTCGGAGTTCGGTTTTTCGTCGTCGCAATTTGCAAGAAATGTTAATAAAACATTTATATCGTTAAAGTAGGTTTTTTCTAATTTTATCGGTTTTTTTATACATTCGGTTAATTCTGCTATCGCCAAACGAAAATCGTACTCATTGAAGTTATCTGCGTCGACTATTGCCGAAAACGAATATTTTTCTTCTAAAAGTCGGATTTTTGCGAATACTTCCGGGAGTTTTTTGTTTTTAACGTCGGACAATAAACTCGTAAGTTCATTATAGGTAAGTCTGGCGAGTTTAGAGTTTAAGAATTTCGTATAATGCGTATCGTATTCTTTGTATTCGAAACCGGCGGCAATTCTATACATATCCGCAAGGGATAATCCGTAATCGGTATTTTTATAGAGTAAATTGACAACCGAATCGATTTTCGTTATTTCGTTTTTAATATTTTTCTTTACGAGACTTATATTTTCCCGAGCGGACTCGGTAATGATTGTATGCGAATCAACGATAGAATCAAACGTTTTCAAATATTTGTTTATAATCTCTTTTTTTTCGTTTTCGACATCCGAAAGATTAAGCGCATATTCCGAAAGAGTTAGCATGCGTGAATAAATAACGTCGAGAGCCGTTTTTTTCTGACTGACGATGAGAATTTTCTTTTTATTTATTAAGGCGGTTTTTATGAGGTTGCATATTAAGTGGCTTTTTCCCGTGCCGGGCGGACCGTAAACAACGAGATTATTTGTTTCCGAAAGACGGTTTAACGCCTTTTTTTGAGAATAATCCAAATCCGAATCGACAAAAGTGAGCTTTGATATGTTTTTTATTTTTGTCGCGTCGACGTCCGTTATGAGGACGCGTAAACAATCGGGCATATCGCATTTTTCTTCTAATTTTTCATAGTCCGAGATTATTGCCGTGGAGATATGAAAAGGCGCGATAATCGCATTGCCCGATAATCGAAGATTAGCGTTGGTATGAGTAATCGGAGAAAAACGAACGACCGTCTTTTTAGTCGTTATTTTTGTTATCGTTTGCTCGAAAAAAGAGAACGCTTCGTATACGCTGTTAACGTTTGAATTGAAATTATAAATTTTTGAAAAAATCTCTTTATCTATGAGTTTTTCGCTTCTTTCCAAAATTGTTAGAAGCAGTTGTTTGTTGATTTTTACAGGGAACGATTTTTTTCGTTGAATAATTACTTCGTTTTTTTTTATTTTTACGATGACGTTAACGAAAAAAAGCGGCGCGTTAATTGCCGTATCTTTATTGACGTAGCCCGACACGAAAGGATAACCCAGGTATAATTCTTCTGATTTTTTAGTTTGTAATTCAAGTAAGGATTCAATGCTTTTTTTTGTTTCTTGAGAAATACGAGAGCAGTTTTTGATGATTCGCAGTTCGCCGATTTTATTATCCAAGAATTCCGTTAAATCGGCTTGATAAAGTTTTTTTGCGAAAGAAGCGATATCGAAATATTCCTTTCCGTCGATATTTCTTAAATTTATCACTCCGCTCGATTTGCCGACATCTAAAAGTCGGTTTTTATAAAGCGTATACGGAGATATTTTGCAAGTCGTCATACAAGTATTTATTGTCAATATTTTTACCGATAAACGCAATTTCGAAAAAAAGCCCGCTGCGCTTGACAAGAGAAAAAAAATTAGGGATAATATATTAAATATATTATGGA
>CAKRAY010000189.1 GCA_934296355.1 uncultured Clostridia bacterium | reverse complement strand
GCTCTTTATACGTTATAAGACAACAAATGTTATTGGATTCGAAAGCGGATCAAAGCCAGTCTTATACGGGCGAAAACCTCGAACCCGAATACGATATTTATAATAATGCGGGCGAGTATCTTTCGGGAATGTTAAATAAATACGTAGCGGCGTATTTTATTAACGTAAACGGCGAGTATAGACTTATCGTCAAAGACTATAGCGGCTCGACTCCGAGATATAGATATGCTAAAATCGGTACCGGCATAAACCAAATAAACGATTTTAACTATTATTTCTATAATAATAGTAGCGAATTGCTTAATATTTATAAAAACGATGAAGGGTATTTCTATCAAGAACATATCGTTTTTAAGGACTTTACCTATATTAATTCCGACAAGAGTGTAGGAACGGTAGAATGTCAATTATACGAAACCAGTAGCATATTAAATGAAAAACTGTTCTTAGGTTATAACGCAGAAAACGAATTATCGTTATATTTTGTTGTGGACGGTACGGAATACTACGTTAGTTACGATAAAGCGACCAACAAATACTACTTTGTTGCGCCCGGTAACAATATTAAAAACGTGCAAGTTGATTTGGAACAGTATTTTGCTACCGCGTTTAACGGTGAAGTTACCGTTAACATCGGGTTGGGCAACGGAGCCGACAATCAATATTCGCTATTCTATGAAAACGGCGGAACTCGCGGAACGGTGTATATAGATAACGAAGACTTTTTCTATACCAAAAACGTGTTTATCGGTTTCGAAATAGAAATGGATTTAACCGATAGGCTAGTTTATTTTAACGATTTTACAGTCACCGTAACAGACGGTAAAGTGGGCAAGATAAAAATTAACGATAGTACGGTTAATAATATTGAAACAACTTTGGACTTGTACTATGACGAAAACGGACTTAGTTTCAATCACCCGAACGGTAGAAAATATCGCGTGTTCCGTAATGATAACAAAGCTTATTACGGCGATAACGACGGTAATATTTATCAAGTCGAGATAATATTTAAGGACAGCATAGAGTATGCAAGGGTAACCGACGATTTCAGAAGCGACAGTAATTACACGATAATGCTTGCCGTGGGCTTAGACGGGAATACGGTTCTTTATACCGTTACCGAAGACGGTAGAAGGCTCTATGTAAAATATGATAAAAAACAAGGAAAGTATTATTACGTAGAGAGTTTTGTCGCCACGGGAACGATTGACGGGCAACTTAGAAAAATTTATTTATCCGTTAACGAATCCACCCAAGCGGCAGACGACCGCATCGTTTCGGACGTATTCTATTTTTACGATTCGGAAGAGGATATCGAATACGCCGGCGGTTACGTGTTCAAGGCGTATGCGACTCCAGACGTAAATAGCGCGGACAAAGACGTTTTCGACAATTACAGAAGAAGCGAAGGCGTAATGATTTTCTATCAAATCAACGTTTTGGAAATAGATTTGAATAAGGAAAACGAAGACGACGGTTTAAATCCCGTTATCATAACCGAGTATAGCGGCAAAGATTATGCGGTAAGCGGAATCGACAAGTTATACGAGGGTTACTCGTTTACCAACGGTGAACAATCCGTTATAGGCGTTGACGAATTTTGGGGCAAGTCGGAAATAGTCGTAAAGGACGGAATAAAACAATTCTATTTATATAATCCCGACCCCGCCGATGAATTCATGGATAATAAAGCGTATCTCGGAATGTTCCCGAGAGATGGGTTGGCTTCCAAAGGCTTTACTTTGGCGCAAGAAAGCGATGCTATCTTAAACGCCGGCTTATATATGGTTCTTATAAAAACAACTATAAGTGACGGAACTATGTACGAGAACCAAACTAAAGATATGAGAAAGAACGTTTCTCTAAAACTTGTCAACAACGTTGTTTTCGACGAAGAGACTTACGTTAGCGATAGCGAAAAAGCATACTTTATTATGTACATAGTAATGGCTAGAAGCGGAGAATTCACATTTAACGTCACCCCCGGCGAGAATATCGTGCGGAGAGATCCCGACGTGAACGACCCGACGGAGAGAGAAGTTGACGCCGTATTTACAAAAGTTTACGACGGATACGATCTTTCCTTCGGTATAAGTTTAAGCGTTATGTCCGTGGAATCTTCGAAAGGAGAGAAACTTAACGCTTACGTTTATATGTCTAAAGTTTTGAACGATATTCGTAGTCGTAAACTGTATCTAAACACGGCGTATAGATACGTTAAAGACGATAACGTTATAATCTCCGATTTTATACCGAGCGGCAAGTATTACGAATTAAGGGGCGAAGTTTACGTTCTTACCCAAGATTCAAGATTCCTTTCGGGTAAAACGTATTACAAAAAAGAGTTTTATATTGAAAAAACCGATTTATCGAATAGCGAATTGTTTAGTTTGAAACATGTGAACGATTTCTATTTGACCGTGATCATCAATAAGAATAACGAATCTACCGGGGAAGGCGAAATTCCTTACGATAACAACTTTGTTACGGTAACAATGAATTACAAAGTTTCCATTACGCCTGCTCCGCTTTCGGTATATATCGAAACTAAAGAAAAAGACGATAGTTATAAATTTTACGGGGAGAAAAACTCTTCTGTAGAGAGTAAATTCAGATTTACCTATAAAGGCTGGAAGGTTAACGACGAATTAAACTATGCGGCGTTAATCGGCAGTCCCGCAATCGATTGGAGTAAGGTTTCGGAAATCGACGACACGGAAGGCGAGCGTATGCCCGCGCGAGAAAACTTCTATACAATAAGCGCGAAGGACTCGCCAAACGGTTCTACGCACACTCCCGAACTTGAAGTCAACGGCGTTAAAACGTACGATTACTATTTCGATTATTCGACTTCGTCGACTAAATTCGACATAAAGAAATTGTCTTATTATATAGGCGGCAACAAGTATCCGAGAATCGAAATAAGCAGCGAAGCGGTATATCAA